>DASYUA010000292.1:0-48867 GCA_036001665.1 Tepidisphaeraceae bacterium | reverse complement strand
TGATTTACAGCCCGCACGCCCCGTACGAAGTGCTGGCGACGAAGACGATGGATTTCGAAACGATCCAGAAGATGCGGCGGTTTGCGCGGTATTGGGATCTGGTGGCTAATAGTGGGAATTTTGTGCGGACGACGCCGCTGAGTTGGGGGAATGGCGCTTCGCCGTTCGAGATGTTTATGCGGTGGTGTGAGTGGTTGTATGGGCGGATGGGGCGGACGCACGCAATTTCGCTGAATCATCTGGCCGAGGCGCTGTTTGAGTATTTGACGATGGCGGCTGGAATCGAGCGAGCGAAAGTGGTGGAGGCGATGGGGCAGGATTTGCAGCGGGGAGCGCGGGGCGACGTGCCGGATTTTCTGCGGCCGTATGTAACGCCAAGAGCTTCGACGCGTAGGCAAAATACACCGGGCCTGCGCCGGCAGGCGTGGCACCTTGCCTGACTGGAGTATCCGCAACTGAAAGAGAGGGAGCAGCAAGCGCTGCTCCCTCTCGATGCGATGCTAAGGTTCACATAATGGTTTCGACGTTGCTAATTACATCCGAACCATCGTGATTGAGGACCGTGTCAGTGCCATCGCTACCATCGACCGTATCCGTATTCCCATCCTGGACGTAGAAGGAGTCATCGCCAGTCCCGCCTATTAGAGAATCGCTGCCCCCGCCGCCGGTTATGGTGTCTCCACTTGTTCCGCCCTCGATGTAGTCATTGCCATTGCCGCCGGTGAGCGTGTCATTTCCTCCGTATCCATACACGGTCAGGTTGTAGGAAACCGTCCCGCCGTTGAAAACATCGTCGAGGTCGCTGAGATACCATTCCTCGATATCAGAGTAGTTGTTGGTGGCATAGTCTGCGAACCCATCACTGTCATTGTTGCTGCCATCCAAGCTGAAGTTCAAAGCGTTGCTCGCGCCGGTTAATGAGACGTTATCGGTCCCTGCGCCGCCCGTGACGGTGTCATGTCCCTTACCTCCCTTAACTTGGTCGGAGTCGTTACCACCGTCGACGTAGTCGTGACCGTCCTCGCCAAGGATGGTGTCGTTCCCGACTTCGCCATAAAGATCGTCTCCCCAGTCGCTTCCTCGAATAGAATCATCGCCATCGCCACCGAAGATGGTCACGGGAGCGTTCCCTCCCGTTGTCGAGTCGGCCCCAGTAATCGTGTCTGCATGGGAAGTGCCAATGATTATTTCTATGTCGCGCTTAATGTTACTATGTGCCGTGCTCGATTCGGTGGTGTCGTTGGCGACGTCGTCGAGGGTGATGCTTACATTTGTTCCGGAGGCCGAGAAATCGGCCGTGTCAGTGCTGCCGCTGCCAATGAGAGTATCGTCTCCGGTCCCGGGGATCAGGTAGTCGTTGTGTCCCTGTCCGTTCAGGGAATCGTTTCCTGGGCCGCCGACCAGCGTATCGTTGCCATCGCCGCCGGATAGAACGTCATTACCCAAAAGCCCGCCATCGAGATAATCCGCGTTAGCGCTGCCGGTGATGGTATCGTTGCCGGTGCCGCCGATCACAATCTCAATGGTGTCCTTGATGTTGTCGGTACCGAATGCATCATTCGTATCGTTCGCGACGTTATCGAGTGAGATGCTGAGGTTGCCCGACCACGAACCCGTGTTGAAGACGATCTTGTCACCACCACCGCTAGCGATGGCGGTATTGGCTCCGCCATCATAAACATCCGATCCATCATTTGGTATGAAGACGTCATCGCCCGCTCCGCCGGTGAGAGTATCATTGCCCGAGCCGCCGTCGAGACTTGTGGGGAACGTGAGAGTCCCCATGGAGTAACTGTCGGCTCCGCCGGCCAAACTCGCGTTTAGTTGTGTCACAGTCGATGTGGTTATGTTGCAGGAGCCGGTGATGTCGGCCGCCCCATCCATCACCTTAATCGTGCCCGAATTGTCTGAGACGACAATGGCGTTTGCAGTACCAATCGCATCTGTCACCGTCAGGACAGTGCCAGATGCCGAGCATGTGGCTGCGAGCAGCCGGCGAGACTCCAGCCGTTCGGCCAACGGCGCGACTCGCGCAATTACCGGGTCTACGGCTCTCTGAAAAATGTCATTTCTGCGTGACCCACGACGAAACAGATTGAAAAAAACGCGCATAAAAACCTCCCAGCATTTCCCCTCCGGGAAACGTAGGCTCTTTCTCGGATGAACACGCGCTCACCCGAACTCTTTTTCAGTTGTCTGTAGCTGCGTTCGCCTTAGATGCTTCCACCCTTACGGCAGGAACCCGGAAATGTTTGCCACGAGCAGCAGGTCCAGATAGCTGCCCCACTTTGCCCGATTTATCACGTTTGTAGTCGATGTCAAAAGAATTTTGATTTTTTTCGTTGGACACTCGAATATTGTGTGATTGCAGCCGACTTTGCGTTCCGGTCACGTGAGACACACCCTCTCTTCATGAGAACAGAATTCAAATCGCTTTACAGCGTGTGCAAAGGCGACTATTTTCAGGTCGCGATCAAAAACGGAAGTGCGGTTAATCAGTAATGCTGTTTGATTCCAGGACGAAGAATCGGTGGATCTCGCTGGCGGTGTCCGCGCTATTGCTAGTTGTGTATTGCACCGTGGCAGTGGTGCTGGGGCTGCGGCAACGGGAGTTGATGAATGCGGATGCCGTCAATTACATCCGTCGGGCGCAGTATCTACTGAATGGACAGTTCTACTACTTCCTCTCCGAGCACTGGAGCCTGATGCTTTCGGGGCTGATTGCGCCACTGATGGCCCTGAAAATTGATGGTCTCTACGCCGCGCGAATCGTGCTGGGGATCGTGGGCGCGGTCTATATGGTTTGCTTTATACTGCTGGCGCGCCGGCTGTTGAAGGTGCATTGGGCGTGGCACTGCGTGGCGGGGGTGGTGCTTGCACCGCTCGTGGCCGCGATGGCGATGCGGGCAATTACGCCCGATCTGCTGCTGGCGGTGTGGCTGGTGATTTATTTCCTGATCGTGCTTCATCCGAAGCTGCTGGAAAGTTCCGGACGGCAGTTTTTGGCGGGAGTGGTGGGCGGATTCGCCTACCTGGCCAAATCATTTGGGCTGCCTTTCGTGCTGGCCCATCTGCTGATGACGCTGATTCTGCTGATCAGCCGCCGGGAAGAAGGCGCTGTAGCGGTGCGTGGAGAACGACTGAAAAAGCTGAGTTTTGCCTATGCGCGGGGATTGCTGGGTTTTCTCCTCATTGCCGCCCCGTGGATCGGCGCCCTTTCGTGGAAATACCACCATCTCACATTCGGCTCGGCCGGCGCAGCTGCGCATGGCATGCTTGCCCCGCAGGACCTGCCTGAAGCGAGCAAGCAGGGCTGGTTGATGCGGTGGAACCTGGAGGTGCCGACCGGACCCTATATCACGATCACGGAGAATCCTGAAAAACTGTATCCGCGCTGGTCGCCTTTCGCGAGCAAGGCCTATTTCCAGCATCAGTGTACGATCATCCGGCGACACGCCCTGGACCTGGTGCATTTTTTGGATCTGATGGCGGCGCTGCACGTGATCCCGGCGCTGGTGCTGGTGTCGCTGGCGCTGGTGCTCTTTCGTTCGCCGCAGCGATGGAAAATTGCCTGGCTGCTGCTCACGCTGATTCTATTTCTGGCGCCGTTCCTGGTGGTGCTGATCAACTACCGTTACCTGGGTCCACACATCGTGCCGCTGGTTCTGCTGCTTTGTCTGATCGTGGTGCTGGAATGGCGGAGAGGGACAGAAAGCTCGGAGTCGCCCACACCGGAGGCTGCGCCCTTGCACTGGGCGCGAGGGGTAGGGGCGCTGCTGATATGCGGTTCCTTCGCATGGGGCGCCTACGAGTGGATGAAGCCGATGCTGTCGAGCCGCGCGTCGGACGTTTACCGGATACTGGGCCACAAGATCAACCAGAAGGGGCTTATAGGCCCTTTTGCCTGCGATGACACGACCCGCGCGTTTGCGATTGCTTACCACAGCGGCGACAAATACGCCGGTTTTCCAGACACCGCGAATCCCCAGGAAGCAGCGAATCGACTTCGCCAAGCCGGCATTGAATATGTTGTGATATTTGATGTGAGCCGAGGCCGGGGGGGGCGGGGCAGCTGCGCGCCGATGATGGTGGAGCGTGGCGGATGGCGGCAGGTGATCAGGTATCGTGGTGCGAGCGTATATCGGGATGATCCAACGGCTCCACCGAAAACCCGGCCCACGACGGATGAAACCATGCCAGCCGACGATGAATCCATGGAGGACATGGAAGGTGAGCTGGACAATCAGCCGCCGCATTCGAAGGCCACGGCGAAAACAAAAAAGCAACGCAGAAGAGGTATTTAAGGTTGCTGGGCATCATGGCCTAATTGAAAATAATGCGCGCGCTCGGGGGCGATCCGTGTAGATATTTCAGCCGGTAATTCAACAGGAGGAAATCACATGCGCATTGTTGTGCGGATGGCAGTGTTGATGTTTTCAATTTTGAGCGGGCAGCGGGCGCTTTGGGCGGAGCCGCTGGAGCTTTGGCTCTACTACCCCGTTAACTTTCAGCCCAAGGAAAGCATTGCCAAGCTCGAGCCGATCTGGCGGCGGGCGGCGAAGGCGGGGTATACGAAAGTTTTGCTGGCGGATTCGAAGTTTGCCAAGCTTGGCGATCTTGGGGGCATGGAGAGGCAGTATTTCGGGAATGTGGAGAAGGCCAAAAAGCTGGCGGAGGAATTGAAGCTCGAGCTGGTGCCGGCGATGTTCGACATTGGGTATTCGAACAATCTGCTGTGGCACGATCCGAACCTGGCCGAGGGGCTGCCGGTGAAGGATTCGCTGTTTGTGGTGGAGCGCGGGGAGGCAAGATTGGTTGCGGATCCGCCGGTATTGTTTGGGAAACCGACGTGGGTGGATGAGGTGGTGAAGATCGATGGGCGCCTGGCGACGCTCAGGGATTTCAAGGAGAACGCGCGAATTAATTACAAGCTGAAAGTGTCGCCGTTTCGGTGTTATCACATTTCGGCGTTTATCAAGACCGAGGAATTCAGCGGCGATCCGCATATCTCCGTGTTGGCCGGGAAGCAGTCGCTTCAGCATCAGAATCTGGGGGTGAAGCGCACGCAGGATTGGACGGAGCATCATGTAGTTTTCAATTCACTGGATCACGATGAGGTGAACATCTACCTGGGCGTATGGGGCGGAGGCAAAGGAAAGTTGCAGTGGAAGGCCTGGAACATAGAGGAGGTCGGGTTGCTGAATGTGCTGCGGCGGCCGGGGACGCCGTGCGTGGCGAAGGGGTATGTCGAGGGGAAGGATTATGAGCCGATTGTCGATCCGCTGATGGGGAATAAGCCGTGGAAGGGGGAATATACGGCGTGGCACGAGCCGCCGATTATCAGGACGAAATTGCCGGATGGGACGAAGCTGCGGGTGTCGTGGTATCACCCGGCGATCATTTACGACGGGCAGGTTTCGGCCTGTCCGTCGGAGCCGGCGACGATGGAATTGCTGGCCGACCAGGCGAAGCGGGTGGAGGAGGCATTTGCGGCGAAGGCTTACATGATGAGCCATGATGAATTCCGCACCATGAACTGGGATGAGTCGTGCATGAAGCGGAAGCTGGATGCGGGGCAGATTCTGGCCGACAACGTGAGGCAGTGCGCGAAGCTGCTGGAGGGGTCGCGGGTTTATGTGTGGAGCGACATGTTCGATCCGTTTCATAATGCGGTGAAGGATTATTATCTGGTGCGCGGGGATTTGAGCGGGTCGTGGGAGGGGTTGGATCCGTCGGTGGTGATTGTGAACTGGAATTTTGGGAAGCGGGATCAGTCGCTGAAATTCTTCGCGGACCGGGGGCACAAGCAGATCATCGCGGGGTATTACGACGCCAAGCCGCAACAGGTGAAGCAGTGGCTGGAGGCGGCGAAGAAGGTGAAGGGTGTGGAGGGGGTGATGTATACGACTTGGAAGGGGAATTTTGCGGATATGGAGGAGTTTGCGAGGGTGGTGAGGGAATAGGTGGTTGACAAATCAAGTAAGTACACGTACATACACTTAGTATGGCTACAAAAACGATCACCATTGATATTGAGGCCTACAAGCGCCTCAAGGGGGTCCAGAAGCCCAATGAGTCGTTCAGCCAGACGATCAAGCGCGTTATACGCAGGCCGTTTGATCTGGATACCTGGCTGAAGAAATTCGAGCAGAAGCCGATTAGCAAGGAGGCCGCCGAGGCGATTGAATACGCTATTGCGAGCCGGAAGACCCGCAGCAATCGAGAGCGCTGATGCCTTGTCTCGATACAACTGTTTTCATTGACCTGGCTGGACGTTCCGGCAAGAAGCTTCAAGCCCGCGCTCAAGCCGCGATTCGGCAGCATCGGGACCCGATTCAGTCACATACTACGACACGGTTTAACCTTGCCGAACTCTTCTTCGGTGTCGAGGGGGCAAACGATCCTGTGGCCGAGCGACAACGGATGGACGATTTGCTGGAGAACGTTCAGTTGTTGGAATTCGAAGATGCAGCGACGTTGCAGTTCGCGAAGATCGCCAACTATCTTCGCAAGATCGGCCGGCCTAAAGGCAGCATGGACGTTTTAATCGCAGCAGTGGCGACGGCCAATGGAGAGCCGCTGTTGACTCGCAATGCCAAGGATTTTGCTGATATTCCCGGACTGGTCGTGATTCCTTACTGATGGGTACGGACGCTGGGGCGGGTTTCGGGCGGTTTAATAGCGGCGTCCTTTGCCTTATGCGTTTGCTCGCCGACGGCTTTTAGCACCACATCATCGAAAAACACCTGGCCGGGGGAAAGATACGCGTATAGATCGATCCGCAGATATTGCACCTCGAATGCCGCGTGCTGGGGGTTGAGCTCATCGATGATGGTTACCCATTCGCCTTTGGTCGCGCCGGTTGGCGGGACCTGGCGGCGGTAGATTTCGCGCTCGGCTTTTTTGCCGTTGATGTCTTCGCCCATGGTGTAGCCCTTGACGAAGACGTGCAGCGTGGGGCCGTCGCTTTTGTAGCGGAAGCTGAGGCGATAGCGGATGTCGGGTTTGATTTGGATGGGGCCGGAGAGGCAGGCCATGCCATTGTTCTCGGCACAGTAGCGGGAGAGATTCATGGCCAGGACGTTGTTGGGTTTGCCGCCTTTTTCGGCGGGAAATGGATAGATGTTGACCTTGTCGACGGCCGGGGGATTGGGACTAATGGCTACGGGATATTTTTCGGCGGCGAAAATGGCCTGCCAGGCGCCGGCGGCGGAGAAGTCGCCGTTTTTGACGAGATTGGGATTGTTTTTCCATAGCTCATCCGCCCTGGCATCGTTTTGAACGGCCACTTCGTTGGGATGCTCGAATGCGGCGACGCCGGGGAGAGTTTGGAGGATTTCTTCGCTGGCGAAACGCAGATCGGTGGGCTCCTTGATGAGCTTTTCGATGCTGCGCGGCTTTGAATTCTTTTGGCGAAGGTCGAGGACCTGAAGTTTGAGCAGCGCGCCGCGGTCGGTGTTGGTCATCTCGCCCCAGACGAGGACCTGGGCGTCGGCGAGCTTGCCCAGCTCGATGATCGCATCGGCCGAGGTGGAGGCGGTGATGGGCTCTTTGGCCTCGGCGGCGATTTCGAGCATTTTTGGGCCGTCGATTACCTCATATTGGCCGGTGCGATCGAGTTTTTGGCGGAGAGAGAAGCCGGCGCGCTCGCGAAGTTCCTCTTTGGCATTGCCGGAGAGTGGGAAGAAGGCGATGCGGGGTTTGGGTTGATCGGCGGGCGGCGGCTCGGCGCCGCGGGCGGAGCCAGCGGCGATTGCGAGCAGGAAAATGTAAGACAGGCAGCGCATGGGGAGTTCCGTGGCCAAAGAAAGCAATGCTGGGATAGCTTACACAACCTTCAGCCGCTTCTGCCCGCGAAAGCAGGCGATTTTTCTTGAATACAGGGCGGCGGCGACTAATCTGTGGGACGCGAATTCGTCGTGAGGGTAATTACAGCGCACGTGAGAACATTGGAGGAGCGGATGGGCCGTGTGATCGTTTTGGCGGCACTGGCTTGTGGAGTGCTCGCGCTGCTGGCGGGCAGCGCGCCGGCCGCGGACATTTACTGGACCGACGATGTGGCCGGGCTGATTATGCACGGGAGCAGCAGTGGCGCGGCGCCACAGGTGCTGCTGGGACCGGCCAATGGGGTCGTCGAGCCGAGGGGAATCGCTCTCGATCTGGCTGGGGGCAAGATGTACTGGGCGGACAATGGGAGCAATTCGATTGCGCGGGCGAATCTGGATGGAACGGGGGCCGAGACGATTGTCACCGCGGGTCTGGCGTTTCCGGCCGACGTCGAGCTGGATCTGGTGAATCGAAAGGTCTATTGGGCCGATCGCGATCTCAATTTGATTCGCCGGGCCAATCTGGATGGGAGCGGGCTGGAGAATGTGCGGACGGGGATCGTTGAGCCGTATTTTATGGAGCTGGACGTGACGAACGGGAAGGTTTACTGGAGCGATGGGGACAGCCCAATCATTCATCGCGCCAATCTGGATGGAACCGGCTTGGTGGAGACGGTGATGAGCAATCTGGATCATGTGCGGGACATCGGCCTGGATCTGCTGGATGGGAGGATCTATTGGGCCGATCGCGACACGCACAAGATTCAACGGCGGCGGCTCGATGGCGTAGGTGGGATCGAAGATCTTTTCAACGTGAGCGATGGCCTGGATCGGCCGCATGGGATCGATCTGGCGCTGACGGAGGGAATGATTTACTGGGCCGACACGCAGACGCATTCGATCATGAGGGGGCGAATAGATGGGGGCGGGATTGCGGAGACGATTTATCAGGTGGGACTGGCCGAGCCGTGGGATATTGAGGTGGCGGTGCCGGAGCCGACGAGCTTATGGATTTTGAACGGGTTGGTGATAGCGCTGCTCAAGCGTCGCAACACCCCTCGCTCGTGATCAGTACACTTCGTCGTGGGTACCTAACGTTTCGAGCAGGACCGCAGGTCGGCCGTTATGGCTCACGAAACGGAAGACAATGCGGAGATCTAGCCAGCGCTGCAAGCCCAGGAACCCGCCAGTTCCCCTTTTAACTTGTGCGTTCGCAAGGAGGGATGACGTGGGTCTGCTTCCAGTTGTTCAAGTGCGGCCGCCAGGCCTTCAGCGATATTTGCATCGCGTCTGATTTGCTTTCTGGCCGCTCGAAGGAAGGCGCTGGAGCGAAGAAGAACGTGTTTCACCGCTTGATCTCCCGCATCAGTTCAGCGGGAGTAACGGCTTTGGCCCGTCCCTGGCGGAATTCCTTGCGCGCGCGGCGCGCTTCCGCAGCCAGTTGCTTTCGCCGCTGCTGGGTGGTGCGCTGGCGGAGGACCTGAAGGAGGCTCTCCTTCTCTTCCAGACTGAGGGCGTCGGTTAAGTCCACGACATGTTCAAAGGCTGCGCTCTTGGGCATTTTTCTACCTGTACTATCGGCCGAGGGTGCCGTGACATTATATCCATGCGGGCCGCCCATGCTGATTGAGCGGTCGGGCGGGCGAGTTTTGCTTCTGTTCGGTGCGTGGATATAATGGCGGGTTTCGTCGAATCGCCAGAAAGTGAAACCTGTAAACGAAGCGAAACCATCGTTCCATGAGTCTCAAATCCATTCGCATCAAGGGCGCCCGCGAGCACAATTTGCGGGATATCAACCTGGATATCCCGCGCGACCAGCTTGTGGTCATCACCGGGCTGTCGGGCAGCGGCAAATCCACTCTCGCGTTTGACACGATTTATGCAGAGGGACAGCGTAAATATGTCGAGTCGCTCTCGGCTTATGCCCGTCAATTCCTGGAGCAGCTTCAAAAGCCGGATCTGGATGAAATCGAGGGATTGCCGCCGACGATCGCCATCGAGCAGCGCTCGGCCAGCAGCAATCCGCGGTCGATCGTGGCGACGACGACGGAGATTTATGACTACCTGCGCGTGTTGTTTGCGCGGGTGGGAACGCCGCACTGCTGGGTTTGCGGGCGGAAGATTTCCAGCCAGACGCCTTCGCAGATCGTCGATGCGGTGATGAGCAACCCGGCCGGCAGCAAAATCATGGTGCTGGCGCCGTTGATTCGCGGGCAGAAGGGGGAGCATCGGGAGACGTTTGGGGCGATTCACAAGCAGGGATTTGTGCGGGCGCGGGTGGATGGGGAGATCGTGGAGCTGACTAATCCGAGTGCTGCGCCGGCGTTAGTGAAGACCAAGGTACACAGCATCGAGGCGGTGGTGGATCGGCTCATTATTAAGCCGGAAATTCGCTCGCGATTGGCCGATTCGATTGAGACAGGGCTGAAGTTGGCACAAGGGTTGGTGATCATTTCGCTCCAGCAGGACGGGAAGTGGGTGGACACGATTTACAGCGAGAAATTCGCGTGTCCGGATCATCCGCACGTATCGCTGGGGGAATTGGAGCCGCGGATATTCAGCTTCAATTCGCCGCATGGGGCGTGTCCGGAATGTCACGGGCTGGGGACGGTTTCTGAGTTTGATCCGGAGATGGTTGTGCCGGATGACAGCATTTCGCTGGAGAACGGGGCGATTGAGGCGTGGCGGAAAAACGGCAAGCGGATGAATATTTTCTATTCGCGCTCGCTGCGCGAATTCTGCCGCGATTTTGGCATTAAGTACGATCAGCCCTGCAAGGATATTCCGAAAAAAGTGCAGCAGGTGCTGATGTATGGCACGGATAAGAAGGGGGATCTGGGGACGGGGACGTGGTGGGAAGGGGTGATTCCGAATTTGGAGCGGCGGTTTGAGAATACCGAGAGCGAATTCGTGAAGACGCGGCTGCATGGATACATGTCGGAGATGCCGTGCAAGACGTGTTGCGGGACGAGATTGAAGAAGGAGGCGCTGGCGGTGCGGCTGGAGACGGTGACGCCGGGACCGGAGCGGGCGGCGCTGGATTGTCTTGAGGATGGTGGAAACGGAAATAATAGTGGCACGGGCGCCTCGCCCATGAGCTCCAAAAAACATGGGCGAGGCGCCCATGCCACGGCGGAGGAGAAATCTTCGCCGCCGTTTTTGCCGAAGCTGCCGGGATACAGCATTCATGATGTGACGGGGATGACGGTGATTCGGGCGCGACAGTTTTTTGAGAATCTCAAGCTTGGGGCGGAAGGGACGCTTGTCGCCGAGCCGATCGCCAAGGAGATCAAGAATCGGCTGACATTTCTGCTCGATGTGGGGCTGGGATACCTGACGCTGGATCGAAAAACCGGCTCACTCTCCGGCGGCGAGGCACAGCGAATCCGCCTGGCGACGCAGGTTGGCTCCGGCCTGGTGGGCGTGTGTTACGTGCTGGATGAGCCGACCATCGGCCTGCATCAACGCGACAATGCCCGGTTGATTCGCACGCTGCGGAGGCTGACGGATCTGGGCAATACGGTGATCATCGTCGAGCACGATGAGGACTGTATTCGGGCGGCGGATTATCTGATCGATATTGGCCCGGGCGCCGGAGCACATGGCGGGCGGGTCGTCTGCGAAGGCCCGGTGCCGGAGGTTTTCAAGAATCGCCAGAGCACGACGATCAAGTATCTGATCGGCGAATGCGCCATTGTGCCGCCGGATCAGCGAAGGGCGCTGGATCAGGAGAAGAACTTCATCGAGATCAAAGGCTGCCGCGAGAACAACCTCAAGAACCTGGATGTGCGGATTCCGCTGGGTGGGTTGATTTGTGTCACGGGCGTGAGCGGGTCGGGAAAATCGACGCTGGTGAATCAAACGCTTCTGCCGGCGCTGAAGCGCAAGCTCTACGCCTCGCGCATCAAGGCGGGCGCACACAAGCAGCTCATCGGCATGAACAAAATCGATAAGGTGATCGAGATCGACCAGAGCCCGATTGGCCGAACGCCGCGGTCGAATCCCGCGACGTATACCGGCGTGTTCGATGAAGTCCGCCGCGTGTTCGCGATGACCCGGGAGGCAAAAATCCGCGGCTACGAGGCCGGGCGGTTCAGCTTCAACGTGAAAGGCGGCCGCTGCGAAGCCTGCCAGGGGCAGGGGACCAAGTGCATCGAGATGCACTTTCTCCCCGATGTGTATGTGAACTGTGAAGTCTGCCACGGCACGCGCTACAACGCCGAGACACTGGAGATTCACTATCGCGGCAAAACCATCTCCGACGTGCTGAAGATGACGGTCGAAGAGGCGCTGGCCTTCTTCGAAAATTTCCCGCGTATTCAGCAGATGCTCAAGTCGCTCAACGATGTCGGCCTGGGTTACGTTCACCTCGGCCAGCCCAGCACGCAGCTATCGGGCGGCGAGGCACAGCGCGTGAAATTGGCCAGTGAGCTTGGCAAGTCCACCACCGGCCACACGCTCTATGTCCTCGATGAGCCGACGACCGGCCTGCACTTCGCCGACATTCACAATCTCCTCAACGTCGTCAACCGCCTGGCCGACATGGGCAACACGATTCTGGTGATCGAGCACAATCTGGATGTGATCAAATGTGCTGACTGGATCATCGACATGGGACCCGACGGCGGCGATGCCGGCGGCCGGGTGATCGCCGAAGGCCGGCCGGAGGACATCATCGAGACCGCGGAGAGTTACACCGGTCAATATCTGCGAAAGCGGCTTGAAAAATCGTCCGCCGAGCCGTGTCCCGCGCCACTGGCGCAAATCGCCTGAGACGTATCTGTTGTTCCTCCCGCCGCTTTCCCCTAATATTTCCCTCGATGGGCATCCTGCTCTCGATCACCATCTTCGTTGCTTTCGGCGCGGCCTTCGTATTTATCAACCTGGCCGTCGGCAGTTTCGTCCGCCCGTATGTCCCCAATGCCGAAAAGTCTGCCGTCTATGAATGCGGCGAGCCCAGCATCGGCTCGAGCTGGGTGCAATTTGACCTGCGATTTTACATTGTCGCCCTGGTATTCCTGATTTTCGACGTCGAAGTGGCCCTGTTCTATCCGTGGGCCGTCACCTTCGGCAGCGCTGGCGAATTGGCCGCGCAACTGGGGCAGACCATCTTCGACATCCGCAAAGTTGCCGTGGTGGACATGCTCTTTTTCTTCGGAGTGCTGCTGGTCGGTTTTGCTTATCTTTGGCGTTTTGGCTATCTCGACTGGGTCCGCTCCGCCGCGACGACCAGCCTGAAAGTCGATTATCGCCCCGGAATCGACCTCCGCCGCGAGGCCCGCATCGATCGGCCCATTTGACACTTCGGCTGTTCCTGGGAAAAAAACGGCGGCTGAAGCCGCCCCTACGCATCCAATTCAAGCCCTGACCACTATCGGCCGATAATGCATTGGAGTCTTTGCACTATGGCCGTCCAATTGATCTGCCCAAATTTGAAGTGTCGCAAGCTGCTGGTCGTCCCCGACGAGGTCCGCGGCAAGATGGTCAAGTGCCAGCACTGTCAGATCCAGTTCCGCGTCCCCGAATCCAAGACGCCGACCCCCGCCAAGTAATTCCGCGGCCCTTTGTCAGATGCTCTTTGTCCCGTCCATCGCAGTTGTCCTGCGCTTTGCTCCCTGTATATTACCGCCCATGAGTGAAACGCATTCCCATAGCGCCCACGCCCTGCCCGGCCATGGGCCTTCAACCACCATCCTCGTCGGCGGCGGCATGGGCATCGCCGGCGCTTTTCTGGGCCTGGCCATCTTCCTGGCCGCCTGCTTCGGCCTGGAAGGCTCATTCCTCTTCTCACCGTTGCCGTTCGTCCTTGGCGCAGTCGGCCTGATCGTCTGCATCGTCGGCGCCATCACCGGCAAGGGCAGAATCGAGGACACGCAGATACTTGGGGCGATGTTTGTCTGCCTGTTCGGAATTGTTGGCGGGCTTTTGGAAATGTCGGTGCGCTACAACTGGCACATCTTCGCTCTCTGAGCTGCCTACTCAAAACTTTTCCTGCGCCAATGCTCATCCTTATAGGCGTGCATGTTGGCGGCCAGCTCTTTTTCCACTTCCATTCGCCGGGCATCATCTGTCGCACCGGAAATCGATCGCCACGGCTCGCGCAGGATGGGAATCGCCTGAACCAGAGGGGTGCCGCGCTTCATGGGAAATTTGGCATTGGGCGGCAGGTGGCAGATGGCCGGGAAATGGACCTCGCGATAATAGGTGTCGGTTTCCACGAGTCCGCTGAGGATCAAAAATGGATTTTGGAACCGGTTGAGGGCGGGGACGAGCAGCGTTGAATAGCCAGGAGGGGTACGGATGACCCAGGGGTTCATGAACTTGACGATGATCTTCGATGCAAACGGCGTGCTGCGGTACTGGGCCGCGGGGTGCGTTTGAACCACTGGACCCGTCGCCTGGAAACTGAGATTTCCCCGCTCGTCGGTGGTGAAGATCACATCACCGGCGAGGGGAATGATGTAGCCACAGGTGATCGCCTCCAGAAATGGCGGACAGCGCTTGATGGTGGGCATGATCTCCGGGTTGGGTCCGGGCCCGGGCGCTTCGATGGGCAGCTCTTTGTACCAATCGGGAATGGCGCGCGAGGCCGGGAAGGGGGATGGAACCTGTCCTTCCAGTGCTGAGTGAAATTCGATCAATTGGCCCGGATTGGGCTGCGGCTGGGCTGCCATGGGTGTTGGGATGGGTCTATAGCACCGCAAGGGCTAATCAAGCTGGTCCCGCGGCCGCGGGCTCCAAACTGTCATCGAAGAGAAATAGCCCGCGATAGTCCGGCGGCGGCAATCCCTGTTTCATGCGATGGGTGAATTCCGCCAGCCGCCGGCACATGAATCGGCAAAACGGCTCCGGCGGCGAATATGGGCTGTCCGTTGGGTCCATGTCGCACTGATCGTTGACATAGTCGATCAGCACAAACCGATCCGGCCCGCTCTGGCTGGTAATGGCAATTTCCGTCGAGAAGAAATCCATCCCTGTCACATCCGCCAGCCGGTCGATGATATCCACCGCCCCCATCAGGTCGTATTTTCTTAAATCGTCCCAACTCAAGACGTCGTAGGCGCGAATCGAATTCTCCTGAGCCCACCACATCAGCGTGCGATGCCCGCACACATTATATGCCCGCAGATACGCCGGCCGATCACCCAGCCGGGTCCAGGTCATCATCTTCTGGATCAACCAGTCAAATTTCCTCTGGTAATCCCGCGCCGTGGCGATGTTTTGCCGTGTCGGCTCAATTCCCACCACACAACCCCTGGCCGCTTCGCCGAAGGATGGCTTGATCACCGCCCGCTCCCCGATGGCGGCGCGTTCCTTCGCCGTCAGGTCCCGATCCGGCTCACCGCTCTTGAGAATCACTGTTGGCGGCAGCGGCAATCCGGCCGCCAGGAGTTGCGGATGCGACTGCGACTTGAGCACCCATTTCGTGTGCTCCGGATTTCGCAGCGTGTGCGCCCCCGCGCGATGGGCCGCATACAACAGCTTTTCAAACGGATCATCCGGCCGGCTGCTCAAATCCAGATACACCCGCGGCCGAAAATGGCCCGCCTCCACCTCCTCGAGCAGCTTCTCCACATTGGTGTTGTTCACGAGCTGGCACGAGAGCCCATAGGCGCTCATCGCCTCGTGCATCAACCGCATCAGCCGGGAATTGGGCGAGGAGTAATCCAGCGCAAAGGCAAAATCGACGTCGGCGGTACGCTTTGCCGGCCGCGGATCAAACACCCAGGGGCTGTTGTCCGGCCTGCCGACCAGTTGCCGCACCCGACGCCGCAACTTGTCCTGCGCCCGCCGAATCAAGATGGATTTGCCGTTCAAATGCACGCGCTACCTCTCCGACTTCACCCCATCTTGCAAACCACAGGCCAGTCGGTCACGCTCAACAAATCCTATATATGGCCAGCGATAACGATTGGACAATGGCCAATCGTGACGATACATTTGCGGCCTGAATTGCGGAGGCCCAGTCCGATGATCACCATTCGACTTCGAATCTTCCGGGGCTTTGGCCCCCTGCGGTGAGATGGGCCTGCTGAAAAGCACCAGCCCGCTCACCAACTCCGAGCGGGCTTCTTCTTCCCTACTATTATTTGAAGCCCGCATGCGACTCTGGTTGCTGTGCGCTGCTCTGGAATTGATATGGCAAGCAAAGGCAACAAAGCCCGATCACTGTGGGATCTCACCGCCGGCCAGCGCAGCCGCTATCTCGCGGCCGCGGTGGCGATGTCCATCGGCATTTTCATTCTTTATCTCTCCCCCCTGATCGTCCGGACTGCCATCGACGGCCTGATCGGCAGGCAACCTGTAGATTCGAGTCAGCGTTTCTTCATCCGCATCCTCGAATCCATCGCTCATGATCGCGTGCGTTGGGCGATCTTTCTCGCCGGCCTGTGCGTCATCACCGTCACCTTCATCGCCGGCGGATTCACTTATCTCAAGGGCAAATGGGCCGCCATTGCCAGCGAGGAAATCGTCCGGCAACTGCGCAACCGCCTCTACGACAGATTGCAGCACCTCCCCATCTCCTATCATGACAAAGCCCAGACCGGCGACCTGGTGCAGCGGTGCACTTCGGACGTCGAAACTGTCCGTCTCTTCTATTCAAACCAGGTCGTCGAAATCGCCCGTTGCGCCATTCTCGTGGCGGCTGTCCTGCCGATTCTGATCTACCTCGACTGGCGCATGGCGATCGTCTCCATGACCATGCTCCCGGTGGTCGTCATCTTTGCCGTGTTGTTCTTCAAGCGCGTGCAGGATTCGTTCAAGAAGGCCGATGAGGCCGAAGGCGCAATGACAACGGTCCTCCAGGAGAATCTCACCGGCATCCGCGTGGTGCGCGCCTTCTCCCGCCAGGAATTCGAGAAGGAAAAGTTCGAGCAGCGCAACCGCACCCACCGCGATCTCAACTATCGCCTCTTCTGGATCATGGCCGGCTACTGGGCCTGTTCCGATTTCCTCTGCCTGGCGCAGACCGCCATCGTCCTGATCGTCGGCGGCTGGCGCGTCTCCCACGGCGCAATGTCCGTCGGCACCCTCGTCGCCTTCGTCACCTACGTCAGCATGGTCATCTGGCCGGTCCGCCAGATGGGCCGCATCCTCTCCGATCTCGGCAAGGCCCTCGTCGCCCTCGGCCGCATCGAAGAAATCCTCAACTCTCCTGAAGAAGCCAATCCCGCGCAGGTGGCCGCTGAAAATCGCTCCCGCGGGGAGATCATCATCAAGGATCTCTCCTTCTCTCACGGCGAAAAAACCATCCTCCAAAACGTCAATCTGGCCATCCAACCCGGCCAAACTATCGCGCTTCTTGGCCCCTCAGGCTCCGGCAAGAGCACGCTGGTAAACCTCCTCCTTCGCTTCTACGACTATACCAGCGGCTCCATTACCCTCGACGGCGCAGAGCTGAAGGATCTGGACCGCAAATACGTCCGCTCGCAATTCGGGGTGGTGATGCAGGAGCCTTTCCTCTATTCCAAGACCCTCCGCGACAACATCAAACTCGGCCGGCACACCGCCGCCGATACCCAGGCCATCGAAGCAGCCACCATGGCCGCGATTCACGACTCCATCGAAACGTTCGAAAAAAAATACGACACCCTTGTTGGCGAACGCGGCGTCACCCTCTCCGGCGGCCAGCGCCAGCGCGTCGCCCTGGCCCGCGCCCTCTTGAAGGATGCCCCGATCCTGATCCTCGACGACGCCCTCAGCGCCGTCGACACAAGAACCGAGACCGCGATCCTCGACGCCCTGAAACAACGCCGCGGCAGGCAAACCACGATCGTGATCGCCCACCGCCTCTCCACACTCATGCACGCCGACAAAATCGTCGTCCTCGACCACGGCCGTATCGCCCAGATGGGAACTCACGATCAATTGCTGTCCGAAGGCGGCTTGTATCGCCGGCTCTGGCAAATCCAGGGCACGCTCGAAGAAGATCTAACTCGTGAAATGGAAATAGGGGCGGCTTTGGCCGCCGACGATGTGGGCCAAACGGCGGCTGAAGCCGCCCCTACGTAAAGCTCAAAATGGCTGAAGATCACTTAAACGAAGAAGACCCCTTCCACCCCCGCATCGACTGGGCCCTGTGGCGCAAGATCCTCATCTTCGCCAGACCCTATCGTCGCCTTCTCCTGGTGCTCTCGATCCTCGGCGGACTTTGCGCTGGCTGCGATGTCCTCCTCCCCTGGCTCACCGGCCGCCTCATCGACCTCATCAAGCTCGACGGCGCATCCGCCCCGGTTTTCCGCTACGGCTTCGCTTACCTCTCCGCCGTTGCCATTCTCGCCAGCTGCATCTGGACCTTCATTGTCGTCGCCGGCCGAATCACCACGGGTGTCAGCTACGACATCCGCACCGCCGCCTTCGCCAAGCTCCAGGAGCTTCCTTTCTCCTTCTATGACAAAAAAGCCGTTGGCTGGCTCATGGCCCGCATGACCTCCGATTGCTCCAATCTCTCCCGCGTCATGGGGTGGGCCCTGCTCGACCTGGTTTGGGGCACCTGCGTGCTTACCGGCATCACCATCGCCATGTTCATCCGCAACTGGAAACTGGCCCTCGTCGTACTGCTCATTGTCCCGCCGCTGCTGTGGATCAGCCGCTTCTTCCAGGTCCGCCTGCTGCTCACCTCGCGCGCCCTCCGCAAGGCGAATTCCCACACCACCGCCGGCTTCAACGAAGGGATCGTCGGCGTCCGCACCAGCAAATCGCTCGTCCGCGAAAAGCAAAACCTTGTCGAGTTTTCCGGCCTCACGAGCACCATGTACGGCCACGCTGTCTCCAACGCACTCTACTCCGCTCTCTTTCTTCCGCTCGTCCTGGCCGTGTGCAGCATCGGCGTCGGCCTGGCCCTGTGGCGCGGCGGCCTCGACGTCCTTGGTGGCGCGATGACCCTCGGCACCCTCGTCACCTTCATCCAATACGCCGCCTTCATTCAAAACCCGGTGCAGGAACTGGCCAACATGCTCACGATGATCCAGGGCGCGCAAGCCAGCGCGGAACGCATTGTGGGACTCCTCGATACCGATCCGCAGATCAAAGATTCCGCGGACGTCCTCGCCCGCATCGAGGAACATCGCAAAAACCCCAGGATCAATGTGGCACTCGATGGCCTCACCGACCACATCGACACCATCGAATTCCGCGACGTGACTTTTTCCTATAACGCAGGCCAGGAAATCCTCCACAGCTTCAACCTCACCGTCGAAGCCGGCCAGTCCATCGCCCTCGTCGGCCCCACCGGCGGCGGCAAAACCACCATCGTCGGGCTGCTCTGCCGCTTCTACGAGCCCACCTCGGGCCAAATCCTCATCAACGGCGCCGACTACCGCCAACGATCCCTCCGCTGGCTCCAATCCAAGCTCGGCATCGTCCTCCAGCAACCCCACCTCTTCAGCGGCACCATCAAGGAGAACATCCGCTACGGCAAACTCTCCGCCACAGACGAGGAAATCATCGAAGCCGCCAAGCACGTCAACGCCCACGAGTTCATCACCGCCCTCGAAGGCGGCTACAACGCCCCCGTCGGCGAAGGCGGCGGCCGCCTCTCCACCGGCCAAAAACAGCTCATCGCCCTCGCTCGCGCCATATTGGCCAACCCGCAAATCTTCATCATGGATGAAGCTACCAGCTCTGTTGACACGCAAACCGAGCGCAGCATCCAAAGCGCCGTCGAGCACATGCTCGAAGACCGTATATCGTTCGTCATCGCCCATCGCCTCAGCACCATCCGCAGCGCCGATCGCATCCTGGTGATCGAAAACGGTCAAATCGTCGAACAAGGCCCCCATCGCGACTTGATCCGCCGCCGTGGACCGTACTTCGATCTTTACACGCACCAATTCGCCCATGAACGGGAGGAACAGGTGCTGGATCTGGCGGCGAATGCGGTGCAATAAAACCCGACTTGTCCCCGACGCGCAATTCCTGCCGCTCCGGCTCGCCTGCCAGCTGGCCGTTGAACTCTGCGGCCCGATGCCATAAACTATCCGGTCTGACAATCCGGGAAATCCGGGGAAATAAAAACACCTATGAGCGAACTTGCTGTTGCAACCATCAATGAACGGGCGGCCGAAGAGTTTTTTCGCAAGGCGCAGGAAGCCGAGGTCAATGGCCAGCATGAGCGGGCCGTGGACTTCTATGAGCGAACCCTTCACGAAAACCCCGACCACGAGCAGGGATGCTTCCGGTTGGCCGTGCTCTATGACCGCCAGGCAGACGATGCCAAGGCCATCGAGCTTTATGAGCGCATCTGCACCAGTCCACCGGTGCACATCAATGCCCTCATGAACCTGGCCGTCCTCTACGAGGACAACAACCATTATGAGGAGGCTTACCGCTGCCTTCAGGCCATCCTCAAGACCAATCCCAACCACGAGCGGGCGCGCCTGTTTCTCAAGGATGTCGAATCGGCCCGATCGATGTTCTTTGACGATGATGACACCCGCGATGACCGCCGAAGCGCGGTCCTGGAAATCCCCATCACCGACTTTGAGCTTTCCGTCCGCAGCCGCAACTGCCTCAAGAAGATGAACATTCGCAACCTGGGCGACCTGCTCAAGGTCACCGAGGCGGAGCTGCTTGGGTATAAGAACTTTGGCGAAACCAGCCTCAACGAAATCAAGGCCCTGCTCGCTTCCAAGGGCCTGCGCCTCGGCCAGGCGCTGGAAGATCCCAAGGGCCCGCCGCGCCGGCCGCCACCCGTCGCCCTGGGCAATATCCCGACCGAAATCACCGCCAAGACTGTCGCGGACCTGGAGTTGTCCGTCCGCAGCAGAAAGGCGCTTCAACGACTGAACATTAATTCGGTCGGCGAGTTGGCCGCCCGCACCGAGGCCGAATTGCTGGGATGCAAGAATTTTGGCCAGACCAGCCTCAACGAAATCAAGCAGCAACTCGGCACGTTCGGGCTGTCGCTGAGGAAGCTGGAAGACTGAAGATTTTAGTCATTTAACGATTTAGTGATTTAGCCATTGATCTCGAATGCAATGATTAATTGGTTAAATCTTTAAATCACTAAATTCTCACTGGCAGGGACGCCATGGGATCTGCACACAGGGATGTTCGCCGCGCCATCGCGCTTGCGCGGATTCTCACCCGCCTGCTTCTGGATCGTCTTCGATATTCCATCACGCTCTGGTCGATTCTGGCCGGCTGTCTTTGCCTGGTCGGCCTGCTGATCATCGCGCCCTGGGGATGCACGCCCAAAACTCAGGACTCCGCGGTTCCAATCTCCGGGCGGCTGATTCGGGTTCGGCTGATGCAAGGTCAGGAGCAGGTCACGCTCAAGCCGGCGACGCCATTCGTTTACCGCAGCGCTGACTCGGCCGAGCGGCAAGTCAATGTTGCTCCCAACACGCTTATCCCGGTTCGCCTCGACGATGCCGGCTGGCACGCGGGCAACTTGAACCTTGGCAAGGGAGAGCTGATCCTCCGGCCCACCGTGGAGGGACAGCTTCGCATCAATGACCGCACCTATCGCGGCCAATATCGCCTCGTCCCCATCGCTGGCGGCAAGTTCGACGTGATCAATGACGTCGATCTTGACGACTATCTCAAGAGCGTCCTGTCCAAGGAGCTCTATGCCAACTGGCACGAAGAAACTTACAAGGCCCAGGCCATCGCCGCCCGCACCTATTCACTCTATGAGAAACACGCCAGGAGCGAAGACCGCTACTGGGACCTTCACGCTGATGTACGCAGCCAGGCCTACGGCGGCATGGATTCGGAAACCCCGCGCAGCCGCAAAGCCGTCGATGAAACGGCCGGCATCGTGCTGGCCATTGGCGCGGATGGAAAC
The DNA here is from genome assembly GCA_036001665.1 of Tepidisphaeraceae bacterium. Lineage (GTDB taxonomy): Bacteria > Planctomycetota > Phycisphaerae > Tepidisphaerales > Tepidisphaeraceae > JBGPEF01. The sequence continues at coordinate 27,249 of DASYUA010000292.1, read as the reverse complement.
GAGCGCATCTTCAAGGCCTACTATTCCAGCACCTGCGGCGGCGTCACCCAGGCCTCGACCGTTTTCAACGAGCCTCCCCTCCAGCCCCTCTCCGAGCAGTATGTCGGGGCATTGTGCAGCGCATCGCCCAAATACACCTGGGGCCCGATCGTGGTGAACAAGGATGAGCTGAGCCAGCGGATCAAGAAGTGGTTCATCAACCGCCAGCGCCCGCAGATTCCCGCCCTGCCCATTCGCGCCATCGACATCGAAATCCGCAACCGCTTCGGCCGGCCGATGCGATTTGGGGTGATTGATGCCAGGGGGATGCGCTTCAGCCTGATGGCCGAGGAGCTGCGCTGGGCCGTCAACACCGATGCGGCCGAGAACCAGAAGCTGCCCAGCAGCTTCGTGGAAAACATCATCAACGACTACGACAAGATCCACTTCGTCGGCGGCCGGGGATTCGGGCACGGCATGGGCATGTGCCAGTGGTGCGCGGAGGCGCGGGCCCGGGCCGGGATGCGGCATGAAGACATTCTCATCGCCGCGTATCCGGGGGCGCGGCTGATGCGGGCATATTAGCGCGCTGTCAGGATCAGGCCCGCTGGTTAACATGCGGCTGGTTTGTCGCAAGATCCCACCAAAGCGCGCACCGTCGGCATCTGGATCATCGCCATCGTGGCCATCTGCGTGGCGCTCTTTTTCGCCCGTGAAATCCTCGCGCCGGTCGCTTTCGCCTTCCTGTTCAGCGTGGTCCTGCGGCCCCCGGTGCGCTGGTTCGAAAAAGTCCGCATTCCCACGTGGATCGGCGCCTCGATTGTGATGCTCGCGGTCATCGGGTTGATGATGCTGGCGCTGTTTCTCCTCTCGGCGCCATTTCAGAGGTGGATGGAACAGGCGCCTCAGAGCATTTCCGCGGCAGAGCAGAAACTCGGCCGCATCCGCGATCGCTTCGCGCAGGTTTCCGAAGTCGCCAGCAAACTGGAGCACGCAGCGCAGGGTCCCACCAGCGGCCCGACTGCCCACGCACCCGCGCCCCCTCCAGCGCCGGGAGGCGGAATGATGGCGCGCCTTTTCGGCGGCACCACCCGGGCCCTGAGCGGCATCGTCGAGGTGCTGCTGCTGCTCTTGTTGCTGCTGGCCTCGGGAGATCTTTTCTATCAGAAGCTGCTGAAGATCCTGCCGTTTCGCGATGACAAGCGGATTGCCATTACGGCCGTCAACGAGGTGCAGGGGGTGGTCCGCCGCTATCTGGTGGTCACGGCCATCATCAATCTTGGGCAGGGGACGCTGGTGGCCCTGGTTTTCTGGTGGCTGGGGATGCCCAGTCCGATTTTGTGGGGCGTGTTTACATTCGTGCTGGAGTTTATCCCCTATCTGGGCGCTGCGTTGATGATCCTGATGATCGCGCTCGTCTCTTTTACCAGCTTCGATAGCATTGGACACGTGCTGGCGCCGCCCGGCGCTTATCTGCTGATCACCACGATTCAGAACAACCTGGTGAGCCCCATCGCGTATGGCAACAAGCTCAAGCTCAACCCGGTGGCGGTGCTGATCGGGGTGATGATCTGGTGGTTCCTGTGGGGGATTCCCGGAGCATTTCTGGCGGTGCCGATCATCGCCACCATCAAAATCATCGCCGACCGCACGCAGGGGCTGAATGCGCTGGGGGAGTTTCTTGGGGAGTGAAGAATGGAGAAGGGAGTGTGAGGGCAGATTGCTCTTGGGGAGGGGAAATGGGTTCGGTTTGTAGTGGGGGATTTGCGAAAGCGTGGGAAAAAGTTGAGCGGGGGTTTGCGCCCGAGGTATTACAGGTGCATCCTCCGCGTATACACCCACCACTCCAGCAAACACAGCGGGATGGCCGCGCACGCCACGATCCACCACCACAATTCCAGCCGCGACTTGCTCCCGGCCGCCGAAATCGCCTCGCCCGCCCCTCCCGGCACATCCCCCTGCGGCAGCAGATTGCTCTCGTTCTCATCCAGCAGATTCACGGCGATGTGGTCATACTGCGGCACCGCCGGCTGCAATCGATACACGCCCACCTTTTCCAGTGGCGGCAGCGCGAAATCGCCGCTCTCCGGCACGTTCACTGTGATCGTACGGTCATCAGGCGTGATCACCTCCACCTTCCTCGCCGCCACCTGCTGGAGGTTGTAGCGGGGAATTTTTGGCGTCGCTCCGGGCTGATAAGACGCCCGCAAATCCATGTCGCTTCCCAGCGCCATGAACTGAAGCGCGTTGTCGAGGAATATCGGGAAACTCTTGGTCGTCGGCCAGGTTGTATCCCCTACATCAAACGCGAAAACCAGGTGCGTGTTTCGGCCATCGCGATGCAACACCACCAGCGGCGCCTGCCGGCCCTCGATCAACACCTGGGCATCGAGTGGGACCTGAAGTTTGAAGGTTTCGACGGCCAGAAAACGCATGTTCAGATAACGCAGGATCGGATGCGCCCGGTCCCAGTCCAGGACTGTCTGGTCCTTGAGAATAACCGGCTGCCCGATCCCATCCTTGGCCGCGATGATCTTCGAATTCGGCGGCACGCAGCCGTTGTAGATGAAATTCCCCGACGGCGGCAGCGATTTGGGCGTGTAGCGGTCAAAGATGATCACGTCATACTGCGTGGCCACGGCCTGCGGGTCTTTCATGCGCTCTTCGTAGGCGGCCGGCGTGATCGTCGCGGGATTCTTGAGATTGGCGCTATCGAGGAACTTCTCCAGCCACAGATTGCCCTTCCCGCTCACCATCACCACGCTCAGCGAACGCGGCGGGGGGACAATGACATGAGCTGTGTCATCGGCCGGCAGCAAATCGTTGGCCACTTCCTTGATCTGCACGCTCACCACCGCGGCCGTCAGCAATTCGAGATTAAACTCGACGCTGTCGCGCGCCAAAATGCCCTGTTTTTCGGCCTCCTCACGCTGCTTAGGATCCCAGCGCTCGGGAACCAGCAGCAGGTCTCGCTTCACGCCGCGCGGGACAACCTGGCCGTCAACGCTCAGTTGAAGCACCGCTGAAACAGGCTTGGGCCCAAAATTGGCCAGGCGCGCAAAGACCTGCACCTCCGTGGGTCGCTCATAGTTGCGGCGCGAGTTGAGCGCGACGATCCCCACGTTCGGAGCGTCATCGCTGCCGATTTTCACGAACTTCAACTCGGCCAGCCGCAGCGCCAGCTCATGGCGATCCAGAATCCGCCCGTCCGAATAGACCCAAAGCTCCGGCCGCGCCCCGGTGGGGCGAAGCTGATCGGTATAAAACGCCGCGGCCTTCGCCTCCGCCAGACGAAAAGTTGTCTCCAGCCGCGAGCGGCGGTCGGTGAGCTGAATCGAGTCAATCGACTGCTTGAGCAGCGCCCGGTCATTGGTGAACGAGCGCACGATGTCTGCCCCATCGTCGAAGGCGATAATCATGGCGCTGCTGTCCTTGTCCATGGTGTCCACCAGCTCGCGGGCCAGCCGCTTGGCTTCATCGAGCCTCCGCCGGCCATCCACATCGCCCGCCGCCATCGACGCCGAGCGATCGATGGCAATCACCGCCAGCTTCCCCGCTCCTGGCGAATAGTTCATCACCGGCCGCGCAAAGGCCAGCGCCAGCAGCAGCAGCAGCAGCATCTGTAGAAACAGCAGCAGGTTCTTCCGCAGCCGCTGAAACGGGGCATTGACCTGAAGGTCCTGAATCGCCTTCTTCCAGAGCAGGGTCGAGGAGATCAGCATCTCCTTGCGGCGCAGCTTCAGAAAATAGAGCAGCAGCAGCGAAGGCACCACAACCCCCGCCGCAATCGCGGCCGGAAGCGTGTTCAGGAAACTTGGGAATGCTGCAATCATGTTCGTGTAGGGTGGGCATTGCCCACCATTCTCTTATCCGAGCAATCCTCTTTCACGAAGGTAATTCAAAACCAGTGTATCAAACGGCACCGCCGAGCTGGCGAACAGATACGTCCCGCCGCGGCGGGTGATGTAATCCTTGACGGCCAGGCAATAGGCGTTGAGGTTGGACTTGTACTGCTTCATCAGCGGCTGGGTGATGCTCACCTCGGCCATGTCGTCATCCTCGACGTCGCGGAGCTTCAAATCGCCCTGCAAGTCCGGGTCGATCTCCTGGGGTGCGAGAATCTGCACGGCGAAGAGGTCGTACTTTCCGCCGCTGACGTAGCGCAGGCCGTTCTCGTAGCCGCCCTTGTCGAAGAAATCGGAGAGGATGATGCAGACGCCCTTCTGGCGATGAGTCAGCGCGAATCGCTTGGCGGCCTCGGCCAGATTGCTGGCGCCCTGGGGCTTGAGGTTGATGAGGAAGTCGATCATCCGGGCCACGCGGGTGCGCCCGCGCAGGCCGCCGGTGTCATCGACGACGCCGTCGGCGATGGCCGAGATGGAGACGCGGTTGTAATTGACCAGGCCGATGTAACCGAGGGCGGCGGCGACCTTCTTCATGTACATGGCTTTGTTGGGATCGCCGAAATCGCAGCTCTTGCTGACATCGACGAGGATGTGAACCGCCAGGTCCTCCTCCTCCAGAAAGAGCTTGAGGAAGAGCCGATCGAGGCGGGCATAGATGTTCCAGTCGATGAACCGCAGGTCATCGCCGATGACATAGTTGCGATAGTCGGCAAACTCGACGGACTGCCCCCGCCGCTTGGACCGCCGCTCCCCCTTCATCTTCCCGGCCAGCAGCTTGCGCGACATCACATCAAGCTGGTCCAGCCGGGCCATGAACTCGCTGGTGAGCAGCGGCTCGTCTTTCTTAAGTGCGGGAGGTTTTGTGGGGGCGGTGGACATTACTCTAAAGCTTCATCTCTCGCAGCAGTGCGTCGCGTTCGAGTTGCAGATGACTTGCAACTACACCTAGGCTCTGTCTGAAAACTAATGGCCCCACGACGGCACAGAATCGAGGGACCCCAACCGCGATATATCGCGGTTGGGGACCCTATCCAGATGCTAGGAGCGGCGGCGAGAGCTGGGTTTATAGACCCTTCGAGCCGTCGCGACAACGCAGATGGATCGATTCTGTGCCGGCTTCGCTGGGCCGCAAAGGGCACGCCTGCGTCGTTGTCGCTCCTCGCCGTAGTATTCAAATACTGCTTCGTCGCGACGCCTGGCATTCGTGCCCTTTGCGGCCCATCGTGGGGCCATTAGTTTTCAGACAGAGCCTGGTATTGCGGCAAACGTGCCGACTTTCACTGGATTGTGCATTGGTATCACCACATGGTGTTCTCCATGAACCTGCGTCGTCATGTACACATGATCACCTTTCTGCCGAGTCACCTCGTAGCCCACACGCCGCAGGCCCTTCACGAGATCAGAACCGGATACGTCGCGTGGCAGCTTCATCGAGCAATGACCTCATCGCGAACGAAGTGGAGGTGAATAATGTCCGGCTTCTTTTCGTGATCATCGAAAGATGCCTCGATGGCATCCTTGATATTTGCAATCAGCTCGTCGCGCGTATCACCCTCCGTAAAAATATTGCGGTTCCCATCGTCCCAATGGGCCTTGGCGACGTAACCACCGTCAATCGTGTCCTCGCGAACGATGAAAGTTATATCTCTCATTGGGTCATCACCTCTATTTCGTCGCCATGTTCCTTGTCGTTGATCATTCGAGCGACCTGCTCGGCCTGCTTTCGATCTTTACACACGATGGCAAACTCGCCTCGTCCCTGCTTGCCGTTCCACACCATCCATCGATGAGCCAGCCCTTTGGCGACGCGGACTTTGCCGAGGTTCTTAGGAATGGTGTACTTCATCGCCTTTCGTATCTGTTCGTTGGCTTAGTTCTTCAACACTGTAGGTCGCCTCGATTTTTTGCCCAGCACTGCATCGTGATCGATTCTCCGGGCTCATCCAATCGAAAACCAAAAGAAAATCTGAACCGATTCGACGGAGATTAGCCGGAATCGCCTCCGTTGGTATCTCAATTTCGTCCACCTGAGCATGCGCCGGCAAATCAACAGAGAGTCCGGTGAAGCCGCCATTCAAGTGGCAGATGACGCGCGCCGGGAATTTATAAGGCCACTCTTCGGACATCATCTGGGTATCGCCAGTTCTTCCTGCACCGCCGTCGGTGTTTCGCTCACGACTTTCTCCAGGACCATGTCGGTAGTAATGCCTTCGGCTTCGCCTTCAAAGTTGAGGATGACGCGGTGACGCATGGCGGGGACGGAGACTTCCTTGATGTCCTTGAAACTCACGTGGAACCGGCCGTCGAGAAGGGCGCGGACTTTGGAGGCGAGGGTGATGGCCTGGGCGGCTCTGGGACTTGCGCCAACCCTCAGGAACTGGTTGACCATGGGGATGGCGAACTGGCCCTGGGGATGGGTGGCCAGGACACAGCGGATGGCGTAGTCCTGCACGTGCGGTGCGATCACCACGCGCTTGACCAGTTCCTGGTGGCCGAGAATTTTCTTCGCATCGAGGACGGGGCGGATGTCGATTTTGTGGCCGGTGGTGGTGCGGTCGAGGATCAGTTTCAGCTCTTCCCGGCCGGAGTAACGGACCAGGAGCTTGAAGAAGAAACGGTCGAGTTGGGCTTCGGGAAGGGGATAGGTGCCCTCTTGTTCCAACGGATTCTGGGTGGCCATGACGAAGAAGGGTTCCTCGAGCTTGCGCTGCTCGCCGCCGGCCGTCACCTGCTTCTCCTGCATGGCTTCGAGCAGTGCGGACTGGGTCTTGGGGGTGGCGCGGTTAATCTCATCGGCCAGGACGATCTGGGCGAAAATCGGGCCGTGGATGAAGGTGAATTCGCGGTGGCCGGCTTGGTTCTCCATAATGACATTGGTGCCGATGACGTCGGCGGGCATCAGGTCGGGGGTGAACTGGATGCGGGAGAATTTGAGGTTCAGCGCCTGGGCGAGGGAGCGGATGAGGGCGGTTTTGCCAAGACCGGGGACGCCTTCGAGGAGGGCATGGCCGCCGACGAAGAGGCAGGTGAGGACGCCATCGATGATGTCCTCGTGGCCGACGATGGCTTTGCCGATTTCGGCCTGGACAGAGCGGTAGTCGTGACGAAAGGCATCGCACTGGGCCTGAAGCTGCGGGTCGATGCCGGGGACGTTGGGTTGGGGCATGATTTAATCTTCTCCTTGTTCTTTCTCTTTGATTTTCTGTTGGGCACGGCGCTTGGCTTCCAGGAGCGAGCCGGTGTAGCCGGGGCCGGTGGGGGCGCCCGCCCCCTGTGGCTTCTTGGGTGCGGAGGGGATGGGCCGGTCGGTTGCGCCGCCGACGACCTGGGTGATATCGCCTTCGACGCCTTTGGCTTCGAATTTGGCCTTGGGGTTGGGGATGGCGGGTGCGCTGCGCGACGGAAGTGGGGCGGCGGAGTCGCCAGTTTTGAACTTGGTTTCGACAACCTCATCGCGGACGCGCTTGAGCGCATCGAGAGTCTGTTTGGATTCGACCTGGCGGGCGACGGTGAAGCTGCGGACGCGGTCGGCCATGGCGAGGGCGAGGCGTTTGGTGGATTGCCAGTCCCAGGCAATTCGCCGCGCGGCGACATCGATGAGGATCAGGCCCAGAAGAATCGGGAGAAGGATGTCCCAGACGGGGAGGGGGGAGGCGCTGGGTTGGAGGCCTTCGCGGGTGAAGAGGTCGGCGGAGTCGGGGCTGAACGCTTCGATGACCCGGCCGCCGCTGCGGGTGGCGATTTCTTCGAGGAGACCGTCGTTGCTCTTGAGCTCGCGGGTTTCGGGGGAATCGTTGACGGCCAGGCCGGAGATGAGCCAGCCCTGCTGCTTCTCGCCGCCGCTGTAGCGGAGGGCGACGACATAGTTGCCGGGCGTGGTGATGGGGTAGTCGGCGACGTAGCTTCCCGGGCCGTTTTGAATGAGGCGGACTTCGTGTTGCTTGCCTTCGGGATCGACGACGGTGCCGCGGATGTTGAGGAAGTTGGTGAAGCCGGCTTCCTTGTTGGTGACTTCGACGGTGATGCGGGCGCGATCGCCGATGCGCTCGGTGGTGGTGGAGAAGTCGGTGGACATGGGAGGTCGGGCGACGCCACGGACCATTTGCGTCCAGAATTTCCCGTACGCGCCGGCGTATTGGGGGCTGAGCCACTGTTCATCCCAGATGGGCGCGGCGTCGGAAGTAAAGGCGGCGGCCTTGCCCAGGCCGGCCTGCCAGTGAGCGAAGAGGGGATCGATATTCTTGCCGTCGAGGGAGGCGACCAGGGGCAGCTCGATGGTGGGATTGATTTTCTTGGCGGTAAGAACAAGCCCATAGATCGGCGGAGGGGGCGGGATGTTCTTCATGATGTCGCTGGTGTTGTCGCGCACGCTGACGGTGATGGGGGGGGCTTTGCTCTCCTGCAAAAGGGTGCGGCGGACGACGCTGGCTTCCTTGATGAAGATCTGGGGAAGCTGGTTGGGATTTTTCTCGATGGGGCCATAGAACCGGCCGCCGGTTTCCTTGGCGATTTGCTGCATAGTGGGCGGGACCATGCCCTGGTGCGGATAGACGCTGACGGTGGAGATGGAAATCTTGGCGGCGAGGATCTGCTGCATCAGCTTGTTCTGCGGCGGGCTGGGGTCGCCGTCGCTGATGATGATGATGTGCTTCTGGGCGGCGTTGGAATTCTTGAGGCATTTCTGGCCGGGTCCTGCGCCGTTGACGGCCAGCTCGAGGCAATCATCGAAGCTGGGCATGTCGCCGGGGGTCATGCGCTTGATTGCGGCGATAACTTTGGTGCCATCGCCTTTGGCAGCAAGCTCATAATCCCAACTGCTGCCGCCAACGCCGCCGCCGCGAGGGCCGCCGCCCCAGCCGAAGCTGATCACGCCGATGTCATCCTGGGCCGAGAGCGTTTCGGAGGCCTTGATGGCGCACTGTTCGCCCCAGTAATTGCCATCGGGCATTTCGCAACTGTGAATCACCAGGACAAGCGCCCCCTTGGGCATTTGCCGCTGGGCGGGGATGTCCATGTTGACGGGGAGGACCTCTTCAATCTTCGTGCCCTGCCAGCCGCCAGCGCCGAAGGAGTCGGGGCCGCCAACCATGATCAGGCCGCCGCCAAAGTCATGGACGTAGGAGGCGATGACGGCGTCGTGCTTGTCGGAGAGACCGCTGCCGGCGGTGGGGGTCCGGCCGTGGGGGACGTTGTTGAGGATGATGGCGTCGTAGTTCTGAAGGGCGACCAGGTCTTCGGGGACGTCATCGACGGTTTTGGATTCGACATTGATCGATTCGGCCTTGAGAGCATCTTCCAGGACGTTGCCAGCGCCGTCGCGGGTGTTATCGACGTGGAGAACTTTGCCCTGGCCTTGCACGAACGTGAAGGCGCTGGCGGTGTTGTTCTCAAGCAGGGTATCGCCGGGCTGAGAGCGCTGGGTGGCCGAGGCAGTGCGGGAATTGACGACGTCGGGCTCGAAGAGGGATTTGAATCGGCGGACGCCGCTGGATTTGAGGGCGGGCACGCGGACGCGTTCGACGTGCTTGCGGGGCTCGATTTTGCCCTCGGCGTTGATGGTGGCGGGTTCGAGGGTGATCTTGCGCTGCTCGAGGCGCTGCGACTCTTCCATGACGGTGAGGGTGCCGGTGACGGGCTCGGTGTTCGTGGAGATGAGGCTGACGAAGATATCGAAGGCATCGCTCTCGCGCTTCCAGGATGGGGCGGAGAGGCGGTCGATGAGGACTTCGTTGTTGACGTTGTAGCTCAACTTCATGACGTCGATGGGGACCCCTTGGGAGACGGCGGCGGAGAGTGCGCCTTCGAGGTCGCCGGCGGTCTGGTTGCCGTCGGAGATGAGGAGGATGCGGCGCATGGCATCCTTCTGGAACGTGGCCAGGGCGAGTTGAATCGCAGAAGCCATGTCGGTGGCGTTGCCCTTGTCGCGGATGGCGCGGGCGTCGAGCAGGAGCGTGGTGTTGGGCATCGAGTCGATCAGCGGCGTGCGGTCGAAGCTGATGACGCCGATGCGGTCATCGCGATGGGTTTTGTGCCTGGGATCGGCGGAGATGCGCAGATAGTCTTCGATGGATTCGTCGAGATTGCGGCCGGGATAGCCGCGGACATGCATGGTGGACTGAGAGTTGTCGCGGACCACCATGACCTGGACATCTTTGTGGACGCGTTGCCAGCGGGCGCCGGCGAGAATGAGCACAAGCAGCAACAGAACCATCAGACGCAGGAAAATCGCCACCCACTTTCGTACCGGTCCCATCCCGGCCAGCGAACGAATCCCCAGGAGCACGATCGGAGCAGCCAGCGCTGCAAAAATCAGCGCGGCCTTCCAGCCAGGCATGTATTCGAGGTCGATGAGCCAGGCCAATGGCAGGGACGGCATCAGCATCAGCATTCCATTGTACAGTCGCTAAAACCTGAACACCTGCAAACGATTGTTACCGGAGTCCACCGTGACGATTCTTCCGTTGCGATCGACGGCGGAGGCCCAGGGGTAGGCCAATTGGCCACTTTCGCGGCCGGCGAGGCCCCACGTGGCCAGGCCCTTGCCGGTTTGTTTGTCGATCAACTGCACACGATTGTTCCCGAATTCAGTGACGATGAGGTGGCCGTGGGCGTCTTCATCCAGGCCATAGGGGAAGCGGAACTGGCCGAGGGAAGTGCCGATGGAGCCGATGTGGCGGAGGAAAGTGCCGTTGATGTTGAAGACGGCGATGCGGTGATTGCAGGCGTCGGTGACGTAGAGGGTCTGGTCGTCGATGACCATGGACTGCGGGCGGGCGAACTGGGCGTCTTCCTGGCCGAAGTGGCCGATGGTGCGAACGACTTTGAGTGTGCTGGGATCGAAAATCTGGATGCGGTCGTTGTCGCCGTACTCGGAGACGTAGATGTTGCCGGATTTATCGAAGGCGACGTCGGTGGGATAGATGAATTGGCCGATTTCGCGGCCGAAGGTGCCCCAGTCTTTGAGGAATTGGCCGGTGGGGGAATAAACAGCGACGCGGGCGTAGTGGGTGTCGGCAATGTAGACGTTGCCATCCGGGCCGACTGAAAGGCCAGTGGGTTTGCCGCGCTCCCAGTTGGGCATGCGCCATTCGTTGATGGTCTTGCCATCATGATTGATTCGCTGAATGCGGGCCATGCGATCGACGAGGAAGAAGCAGTCATCCTTCTTGCTATAGCAGATGCCGCGGGGATAGACGGTCTGATTGGGGCCAACGCCGGTTTCAAACCAGATGGCCTCGGGTTGCTTGCCGTCATCGCAGCCGGCGATGATCAAAAGCGCGACTGCCACGATGGGCAAAGCGGAGCGGCGGAGGAAGGCGGTGATTTTGAACCCCAGATGCATCAGCATGACAAAACCAGCTCCGAGGAGCACGACCAAAACGACCAGCAGCAGCGTGCCTTCAAGGACTTCATCGTTGCGGAGCATGTGGACCCATTGCATGAGCATGGGGACCATCATGGGCGGCCGTTGCGGCGCGAGCAGCACGCTCGCGCCGACTTCGGTGATGCTCAGGATAACCACGAGCACCGAGGCGGCGGCCAGCATCGGCCAGAGCAGCGGCCAGACGACTGCGGCGGCGGCTCGCCAGGGGCCCGCGCCATCGACGGCGGCGACATCACGCAACTCGCGCATCGCACCGGACCAGCCACCGTGGCCGGCCAAGAGGGTCAGCCACGCAAAGCGGCCAAGGTGTGCGATGACCATGACCAGCGCGCTATTGTAAATCAACCCAAACAGCTCTCGCCCGGAAACCCCAAGGCTGGAAAGGGGCCAGGGGGTCGCTCGATTGTATATGCGGATGTCGGCAATCGCCAATAGCTCTCCTCCGATCAAAAAGGAAAGCAGGGCGAGAAGCAGAAGGGGGCGGGCGCGGCGGACACAGGAGAGAGCGCCCAGAATAAAGGCGATGAGGCCGGCGGCGAGGCCGATGGAGAGGGAGCCGAGGGTCTGTGGCCAGGCCCAGAGGAGGATGCGGACGGGCATGGAATGGCCGGCTTCGTCGGTGTGCCAGCGATGGGAGGAAATGGAGAGGACCATGGCGGCGATGGGGGCGATGAGCGTGATGAGGATGAGGAGTGTCGCGGAGATTTTTGAGACGGGGCCTGCATTGAGGATGCGCGGCCAATTGGGGATGTCAATCTCGACGGAAGAGGAGAGTCGGCGGATGCTGAGGATGACGGCAATCGAGAGAAGGGAGACGATCAGGAGCATTGGGGCGGCGGTGGCGATGGCGATGGCAGCGCGCTGGGGCTGATCGGGACTGGATGAGGCGCCGCCGGAGATGACGCCGGCGACGGGATTGCTTGGCGAGGCGAATGCGCCGGTTTCGAAGATGGTGCGGATTTCGGTGGCGAAGACGCTGATGCTGCCTCGCTCGTAAACGGCGAATTCCTGCATGGCGAGGATCATGACGATCGCGAAGGAGGCGAGGGCGGGACCGGCGAGCTGGCGGGCGGTGATGCGAAAGAGTGCGCCGTCGAGAAGAGCTTGTTGCTGGATTTGGGAGTCCATGTAGCGCAGGGCCAGACCTATCGAAATGGCGGGGAGCGGCCAGAGCCAGGCGGCGAGAGTCCAGATACAGCGGGCGATGTCGGCGGGGCCGCCGGGATCGATGTTGATGCTGGCGAGGCGGAAAATTTGCACCCAGCCGTAGCCGTAGGTGATTGAGGGAATGAGCAGGCCGAGCGGGAGGAGGAGGATGAGGGTTTTGGAGAAAAATCCATGGCCGCGGCCGATGACGATGGCGGCGGGGATGGAAATGGCGGTGGCGAGGAGCGCCGCCGCGCCGTTGTAGAAGACGGTGCGGGCGAGGAGGGAGAGCTGGAAGGCGCTGGGGCGAAGCGAGGTCCAGGCGCTGGGATGCGTGAGGATTTGCACGAGCATCCAACCGAGAGGGAGGAGGGAGCAGACGCCGACGATCGTCCAGAGTGGGATCGTGGCCAGGAGAGAAGTGCGTTTGGAATGGGTTGGCTTCACCTGCCCTCGAGGATCTTCAGGGACAGCTCCACGGCATCCTTCATGTTACCGGCGGCCTGGGTGTAATCGATCTGCATGAACTTGACGTTGGGGGCGGGATTGAAGACGGAATAGCGGGCGAAATGGCGGTCGATGAGCTGGTATTCGACGGTCTGGGAGAGGAGGTAGTCGATGAGTTTTTTGGCGTTGGATTCATGCGGAGCGCCGGCCACGAGGGCGACGGTGCAGGGGAGGGCGAGGGCGCCCAATTCATTTTGGCCCTGATCGGGGAGGACCATGTCGAGCTTTCCTCCTTCGCGAGCGGCGGCGTCAACATCGTCGTTGTCGGTGATTCCGGCGAGCATCTGGCCGGTGCCGACGAGCTCGGCGACAATGGAATTGCCGCCGACGAGGCGTAATTGATTGTCTTTGAGGCTGGTCAGATATTTCTGGAAATTATCACGGCCCATTGTGGTGTATAGGGCGGCCATGTGGCCTTTGGCGGTGCCGGCGGTGGGGCGGGAGAGGCAGATTTTGGCTTTCAGCGAGGGGTTGGTGAGGTCGTGGATGGAGCGGAGATCGTTGGGGAGGACTTGGGGGGAGTTTTTGGTGCTGACGGCGAGGACGCGGACGCGGAGCGATGTGCCGGCCCAGAGATTGTCCTTGTCTTTGAATTGGGCGGGGATTTTGGCGGAGGAGGGGGAAGAGTAGGCGATGAGGACTTTCTGGTTGGCGAGGTTGATGGTGTGGAAGGGTTCGTTGCTCCACCAGACGTCGGCCTGGGGGTTGTGTTTTTCGGCTTCGAGGCGTTCGGCGAGTCCGGCGGTTTTGGTGGCTTCGGCATCGGTGCGGAGGATGACGGAGATGCCGGTTTGGCGCTCGAATTCGTTGATGATGGGTCGGGCGACGGGTTCGTCCACGGAGGTGTAGAGAACAACCTCCTGCTTTTGACCATTGTCGTGACGATCACAGGAGGAAAGGATGAGCAGCGCGACGAAGAGAAGATGAGCGACGTTGCGCATCGTTGGTTCGCATCACTTCAGGGCGTCTTCCATGACCTTGAAGTATCGCCGCTGGACTTCCTGAGTGCGGCGGTCGGCGCGGGAGTCATCCACGTCATCGCCTTCGTCGGCCTGGCCGGCTTTGATGATTTCCTGGAGTTTCAATTTCGACTCGCCTTTGACGGAGCGATCTTTCACATAACTGCTGGCGAGGTGTTTGCCTTCTTTATCGTAGTAGGATTTGGAATTCTCTTCCTTGACTGAATATGGCGCGGCGTCCTTTTGACCCTGCCCGCCGAAGCCCTGGCCGGGGCCGCCCTGGCCTGCGCCGGGTTTGTTATTGGGATCGCCGGGTTTCCAGTTGCCCTGGCCGGGTTTGTTGCCGGGTTTGTCGCCATTGCCGGGATTGTTGCACTGGCCGGCCGCCTGGGCCATCGCCTGCTGCATGGCCTGCTGCATCTGCTGGATTTGCTGCGCATCCTGCGCCATGGCTTGCATCTGCTGGAGCTGCTGGGCCATTTGTGCCTGGGCATCGGCCATTTGCTGGCCATTCTGATTGCCGCCGTTTTGCGCGGCCTGCTGCATTGCCTGGGCCATCTGCTGGGCTGCCTGGGCCATGCCGTTGGCCTGCTGCTGGGCATTGGCGGCCTGCTGGGCCTGCTGCATGGCCTGTTGCATCTGCTGAATCTGCTGCTGATTCATGCCCTGCTGCTGCATCTGCTGGGCGAGCTTTTGCTGCATCTGCTGGATTTGCTGCTGCGCCTGCTTATCACCCTGGGCGGCCTGCTGCATGAGCTGCTGGGCTTGCTGGATTTGCTCCTTGTTCACGCCAGCTTGCTTCATCTGCTCGGCCAGCTTTTCCATGGCCCGCGGGTCCTGGGCCATCTGGGCCAACTGCTGGGCCATGTTTTCCATCTGCTTGGCGGCTTCCTTCTTCTGATTGGGGTCCATCTTGTCGAGCTGCTTGACGGCCTCGTCGAGCTTTTTGATGGCCTCGTCATAATCACCCTTGACCAGTTCGCGCTGGGCATCGGCGACGGGGCCCTTCTGATCGATGGGGACGTTCATGGACTTGAACATCTTCTGATTGGCCTGGGCCTGGGCGAAATTCTTGTTTTCCTTGGCTTTTTCCTTTAGGCCCTGGTCGGCCTTGTCCATGGCATCCATGATTTTGCGGGCGGTCTTGGAGGTGTCTTTACCGGGTTCGCCGAGCATTTTTTGGAGCTCGGCCTTGGCCAGCTTGACCTGCTCATGGTCGGCCAGATTGAGCGGGATGCGATCGAGCTTGGCGATGGCTTCTTTCACCATCACGCGGTTTTCGGCGATCTTGAGCTGCTCGTCGCGCTTGGCCTGTTCCTTTTTGCCGCGGCCGAGAATGTCGAGGGAGGGGAAGAACATGAAGGTGATAAGGGCCAGCACGACGGCGACGATGGCGAAATAACCGATCATCGGAAAATTGATGCCGAAGTGGCCATCGAGGCGCACGCGCTGGGCGGTGTTTTCGGCGTCTCGGACGACCGCCTGGGCGAATGGGTCCTGCACAGAGCGGACAGAGAGGGCGGTGGAAAATTTTTCCTTCAAATCAAGCCGCTCATCGAGTGCGACGGCGGCGGTTTCGCGGGTGGGGCTGCGGAGGAAGGTCATCACGACGGCGATGATGCCGACGAGTCCCAGACCGACCCAAAAGGTCTGCCGGGGGATGCCAAAGTGAAAAAGCCGCTCGATGATCAGCAGCGAGAGGGTGCCGGTGGCGAGAACAAAGGCGGCGATGGCCAGCCATTCGACGAGGATGGAGAGGGTGAGACGAACTTGAACGCTGGAGATATGGCTGTCGATGCGGCTCATAGATGACCTCCCTGGGGGGGTATCGGCCAATAAAGGAGTATAAGTTGTTTGGGGCGTCGGTTCCAATTCGAATTATTAGACGCTCTTATACAGCCAAGGTTTCAGCGGTAGCATGGCGGGTGTGGGCGAGCAGAAGCATAATGTGGACGTTCTCATCTATGGCGGAGGAATAGCCGGGGTGTGGATATTGGACGAGCTGAGGCGGGGGGGGATTAATGCGGTTTTGGTGGAGAAAACGGCGTTGGGACAGGGGCAGACAGTGGCATCGCAGGGAATCATTCATGGCGGGCTCAAGTACATGTTTGATGGGAATGTCACCGCGCCGGTGAAGGCGATCGCGGAGATGCCCGTGATCTGGAAGGAATGTTTGCGGGGGGAGCGGGAGCCGGATTTGTCGGGGGTGAAAGTCCAGTCGGAGTGCTGCTGGCTGTGGGGAACAGGGTCGATCAAATCGCGGATTTTTATGGCGGGATCGACGATCGCGCTGCGGGCTGCGCCGCAGGCGGTGGAGCGGGAACAGTGGCCAGGTGTGCTGAAGGAGGTGAGGGGGAAGGTGATGCGGGTGGGGGAGCAGGTGGTGGATACGGTGAGCTTGATGGGGAAATTCCTGGAGCGGAATCGGGGGAGGATATTCACGGGCGATGTTGAGGTCCGGGCCAACACAATCATCCTCGCGGCCGGGGAGGGAAATGCGGAGCTGAGGAAGCGATTTGGATTGTCCGAAAACTTCATGCAGCGCCGGCCGCTGCACATGGTGATGGCCAGGGGGAGTTTGCCGGAACTGTTCGGCCATTGCGTCGGCGGAGCGAAACCTCGGATTACGGTCACTTCCGCGCGCGATTCCGGCGGCCGGATGGTCTGGCAGATCGGAGGGCAGATTGCGGAGGATGGGGTGAAAATGAGCGTGGGGGAATTGGTGAAGCACGCGGCCAAGGAGATCGAAGAGTGCGTGCCGGGCGTGGATTTGGGGGGTGTGGAGATTTCAACTTACAGAATTGATCGGGCGGAGGCCGCCACCGGGACGGGGCAGCGGCCGGATGATGTGCATGTGCTGAGCGAAGGAAATGTGATCACGGTTTTTCCAACCAAGCTGGCGCTGGCGCCGCGGTTGGCGGAGAGAGTTATCAAGGAGATCAACGTCCAACGTTCAACGTCCAACGTTCAACTTCCAAAGGAGTGGGAAGAGCCGCAGGTGGCGCGGCCGCCATGGGAGAGGGAGGGGCAATGGTTTTCCGCGCGCTAGGGAAGACGGGACTGAAAGTGAGCCCGATTGCATTTGGGGCTTTTAAGATCGGGCGAAATGAGAAGATCAAATACGCGCAGAGCTATCCGCTCCCCTCGGAAGAGGAGGCGGGGGCGTTGCTCAATGGGGTGCTGGATCTGAGGATCAATCTGATCGATACAGCGCCGGCTTATGGCATCAGCGAGGAACGGATTGGGAGGCATATTTCGCGGCGGCGGGGGGAATTTGTCTTGTCGACAAAGGTGGGGGAGACGTTTGAGGGGGGGAAATCCTCACATGAGTTTTCCTCCGATGCCGTGATCAAAAGTTTGGAGAGGAGTCTGAAGAGATTGAAGACCGAATGGGTGGAGTTTTTGTTCATTCATTCGGATGGGCGCGAGGTCGAGGATGAGACGGTGGCCGCGATGGAGGATGCGAAGAAGCGGGGGAAGGTTCGGTTCATTGGGTTGTCCGGGAAGATGGTTGAGAGTGCGAGGGCGGCGCTGGAGTGGGCAGATGCGCTGATGGTGGAGTTTCATCCGAAGGATGTGTCGCATGAGGAAGTGATCGAGGAGGCCGGGAAACTGGGACTGGCGGTGCTGGTGAAGAAACCGCTCGCTTCGGGCATGATTTCGGCGAGGGAAGCGATTCCATTTATATTGAGGAAGCCAGAGGTGGGGACATTGGTGATTGGTGGATTGAATCTGGAGCATATCAATGAAAATCTCGGGATTGCGATGGGGGTATGACGGCGTGCTGAAGCACCTGCTTTTCATCCTCATCGTTTCGGGGAGGGCGGCGGCACAGGAGAAGCCGCGATTGCCGGGGACCGAGCCGCTGGTTTGGGATGATGACATTGCCAGCAGAATGGTGGCGGGGATCGATCGGTTTTTGTTGAGGGAGATCGAGAAGTCCAATGAGCGACGGGGTCAGTACTGGAAACGGGATTATTCGTCGGCGGAGAATTATCAGAAGTCGATGGAGCCGAATCGGCGGCGTTTGGCGCACATTCTGGGAGTGGGGGATCAGCGGCGTCAGTTTGCTGCGCCTGAAATCGTTGCCAGCGTCGGCGGCCCGTCGATGGTGGGCGAAACGGAGAGCTACACCATCTTCGCCATTCGCTGGCCGGTGGTGAGGGATGTCTGGGGAGAAGGATTGCTGCTGGAGCCGAAAAACGGCAAGCCGGTTGCGAGTGTGGTGGCGCTGGCGGATGCCGATCAACTGCCCGAGCAGATTTGCGGGCTGGCGGATGGCGTGCCGGCCGATTCGCAGTATGCGCGGCGGCTGGCGGAAAGCGGATGCCGGGTTGTGGTGCCGGTATTGATCGACCGGCACAAGGAGGCACGCAATGGTCGGGCAAATCTGTCGAGCAGGGAGTTTTTGTATCGGCCGAGTTTCGAGCTGGGGCGGCATTTGATTGGGTATGAGGTGCAAAAAGTGCTGGCGGCGGTGGATTGGGTGTCGAAAGATGGGAAGGTTGGAGTTTTCGGCAGGGGCGAGGGGGGAATGCTTGCGCTTTATTCGGCGGCGCTGGATGGACGAATCCAGGCCGTTTGTATCAGTGGATACTTCGGCGATCGCCGCGAAATCTGGCAGCAGCCGATCGATCGCAATGTATTTGGCCTGCTGGAGCAATTTGGCGATGCGGAGCTTGCGGCGATGGTTACGCCGCGGGTGGTGATTGTGGAAATCGCCCGCGGGCCGGAGGCGGTGCTGCGCGGCGAAGGGGGAGCGCCGGCGGAACTGGCGACGCCGGGAGTGGATTCAGCGCGAAGCGAGACGGAGCGGGCGCGATCGATGGCCAAGGAATTGGGGCTGGGAATTCAATCAGTTGCGCGCGGCGATGGAAGCGGGGCCTATGGGAGCGAAGAGGCATTGCGGCCGTTCCTGGAAGCGCTCTCGCCGAGCGCGAAGCTTGCGCCGATGCAGAAGATTCCGGTGGAAAAGCGGGCCAATTTTGATCCAGCCCCCCGCCAGGCGCGGCAGATGCACCAGATCGAGGAAGATACGCAATGGCTGCTGGAGCAGAGCGCGGCGGTGCGCGTGGAGTTCATGAAGAAGCTGAATACCAAGTCACCCGAGGAATACGCGAAAACTTCGGATGAGTATCGCAAAATTTTGTACGAGCAGGTCATCGGAAAATTCGATTACCCGCTCCTGACCCCCCGGCCGCGCACCCGACTGGCGTATGAGACTGAAAAATGGCGCGGCTATGAAGTGGTGATCGATGTTTTTGAAGATGTCTTCGCCTACGGCGTCTTGTTATTGCCAAACGATTTGAAGGAGGGCGAAAAGCGGCCGGTGGTGGTGTGCCAGCACGGCCTGGAGGGCAGGCCGGCTGATGTGATAACCGGCAACAAGGATTCCTATCACGATTTCGCCGCGAAATTGGCGGAGCGCGGCTTCATCACCTTCGCGCCGCAGAATCCATACATTTTCACCGACCGATTCCGCAGCTTGCAGCGAAAAGCCAATCCGCTGGGCAAGAGTTTGTTCTCAATCATCACCCCGCAACATCAGGCCATCATCAACTGGCTCAAAACGCAGCCGAACGTGCATGGGAAGCGGATTGGGTTCTATGGGCTGAGTTATGGCGGGAAAACGGCCATGCGCGTGCCGGCATTATTGACTGATTATTGCCTGTCGATCTGCTCGGCCGATTTCAATGAGTGGGTCTGGAAAAATGCCTCGACCAGAAGTCCTTATTCCTATGTCTGGACAGGGGAGTATGAAATTTTTGAGTTCGATCTGGGCAGTACCTTCAATTATGCGGAAATGGCCGCCCTGATTGCGCCGCGGCCGTTCATGGTGGAGCGGGGGCATTTTGATGGGGTTGCGCCGGATGAAAAAGTGGGGCATGAGTTTGCCAAAGTGCGGCATTTATATGAGGCAAGGCTGGGATTGAAGGACATGTGTGAGATCGAGTGGTTTGTGGGGCCGCATACGATCAATGGGATGGGCACTTTTGAGTTTTTGCATAAGCATTTGAATTGGCCCGCCCCACAACATTGAGCCCGGAGGCCGCCACCTATACAATCCGCCGCACCTTTGCGAAGACCGATTTGACCGATAAGACAGAACATTCATTTCCTGAAGCATTCGCAGCCCTTGGAGTCCGGCCGTCGATCCTGCGCGCATTGGGAGAAGAAAAATTCATCACGCCGTCGGAAATTCAAAGGCTGCTGATCCCCAAGGCGCTGGCGGGATATGACATCCTGGGGCAGGCGCGGACGGGGACGGGGAAGACGGCCGCATTTGGGATTCCCATATTGCAAAAATGCGAGCGGGAGGGGGCCACGCAGGCGCTGATCCTCGTGCCGACGCGCGAGCTGTCGATGCAGGTGGATGTCGAGATCAAGCGGATCGGGAAATACACGCCGGTCCGCACGGTGCCGGTCTATGGCGGTCAGAAAATCGCCGCGCAGATGAAGTTCCTGAAGCACCATCCACAGATCGTGGTGGGGACGCCGGGCCGGGTCATCGATCTGCTGGATCGGCGGATCATCAACCTCAACAACATTCGCTTCATCGTCCTCGACGAGGTGGATCGGATGCTCGACATCGGGTTTCGTGATGACATTCGCAATATTCTTTCCCGCGTCCGGGGAATGGGCAGAAGGGGCGGGCAATTTGAGGAGAATTCGCAGCAATCGGGAGAAGGACAGGAGAGGGGCCAGGGTCAGGCCCAGGGCCAGCCGGCGTTTGATAAGACGCACCAGACGATGTTCGTCTCGGCCACCATCGCCGGCGAGATCGAGAAACTGGCCCGGACCTACATGCGCGAGCCCATCGAGAAGCTGATTGCGCCGGGCGCGGATGAGAAGCCGACGGTGGAGGAAGTCGAGCAGTATTACCTGTCGGTGCAGCCGTGGGACAAATATCGCCTGCTGCGGGCCCTCCTGGAGCAGGAAAATCCGGATCTGGCCATTGTGTTCTGCAAAACCAAACACGGCGCCCAGAAGCTGGCCAAGAAACTGCACGCCGATGGGATCGAGTGCCGGGAGATTCACGGCAATCTGGCGCAGAACAAGCGCGATCGGGTGATGAAATCGTTCCGGGGCGGGAAATTCGATGTGCTGGTGGCGACCGATCTGGCCAGCCGGGGCATCGACGTGGCGGACATCAGCCACATCATCAATTTTGATATTCCGGAAGACCCGGAAGTTTACGTTCATCGCGTTGGTCGCACAGCGCGAATGGGAGCCAAAGGCAAGGCCTTCACGCTCGTCACCCGGCAGCAGGGCGAAGAACTGACACGCGTGGAAGAGCTGATCAACATGCTGGTCCCGCAGGCGACCGTGGAGGGATTTGCGCCGCGGCCGGTGCCGTCGGATTGGGCGGAACATGGGCCGGGAGAACAACGGCACGCGGAGCCGCAGCCAATTACGCCGGGACCCCCCATCGACTCAAAACATCCTCCAGACGAGCAGCCGGTAACGCTCAAACCGCGGCCGTTGACCATTGGTTCAAGAATTCCGCTTTCCAGGCGTCACAAAAGACGCCGGTAGTTCATTTATCGATCTCTGCGATCGCAGCGGGCAGGGAAGTCAACACATCGCGCGCCAGAGCGCTCCTTTTTCCAATCTTCGCTCCCGCCAGCTCTCCAGCCCGTCCATGCAGATAGGCCCCGAGGCATGCGGCATCAAACGGTGAAAGCTTTTGCGCCAGCAGGCAGCCGATGATTCCGGCGAGAATGTCGCCAGCGCCGGCCTTCGAAAGAGTGGAGTCGCCAGTTTGATTGATATAGTTTCGCTGGCCGTCGGTAACGACGGTGCGGTGGCCCTTAAGCAGCACGGTCTGCCCAAATGACGTGGCCGCCTGGCGGGCCAGCTCCAGCCGTCCGGCATCGTCGGTGGGAACGATGTCTTTGCCCAGCAGCTTGATCAGTCGCGCCATTTCGCCGGGATGGGGGGTCAATACCGCGCACGCTTTGAAATAGGCCGGCCAGCGTTTTTCCCTGGCCAGAAGATTCAGGCCATCGGCATCGACGACCATCGGTTTTTCGAGCCGAATGAGGCGGTCCAGACGCGTCAACGCATCTGGCGACTGCCCCAAACCAGGCCCAATGACGATCGCGTCGGCCATCTCGGCGAATTTCAGCACCTCATCTTTGGCCGTCGCTTTGCCCAGACCCAGGCCGATCAGCTCGGGCGTGATCGAAAGACAAGCCTGGAGAATCGAGCGCGGCACCGCGAGCTGCACCAGCCCAGCACCCATCCGCAACGCGGCGGTCGCGGCGAGGGTGGGCGCGCCGATCATGCCATCGTCGCCGCCGACGACCAGAACGCGGCCGAAGAGGCCTTTGTGGCCGGCATTGGGTCGAGGCGGAAGGGAAGGTAAAGATGCTGGGGGCATAAATTATGGCTTTGGCGTGATCGCTCCCAATACAACCGGCCGGCGAGCGCCGGTGGCGCTAATCACATTGCCGGGAGTGCCATCCAGCGTCGCCGCGCCGAGCAACGCAAAAGCGAGCGCTTCTTTCGAGGCGCTGGAAATACCCAACTCGTCGCTAATCAGCACGCGAGCAGTCGGCAAGGCTTCTTTGATGCGGTTCAGCATCGCTTGATTTTTCGTGCCGCCTCCGCTGACGATCAGTTCATCGGGTGCTTTGGGGAGAAGCTGAATTGAAGTAGTAATTGCCCCGACGGTGATGGCGCAGGCGGTGGCCAAAAGATTTTCGAGCTTGTGATCCCCCAGCGCGCCGTCGAAGCCGTCGCGAAAGGCCTCGATCATGTGTGGGCCATCGGTGGAACGCGGCGCCGGGCGCTTGAAGAACGGCCCATCCAGAACACGTTTCACGACCTGCTCCAGCGGCCGTCCGCCGAGGGCAAGCGCGCCCCCATCATCGTACGCCGGACCTTTCGGCCGAAATCGCCTGCAAAGCCAGTCGCTGATGCAGTTCCCCGGGCCGGTATCGAGGGCGATCACATCCTCCATCGCGGCCGCGGCGCGGAGAAATGTGAGGTTGGCGATACCGCCAATATTCAGAAGCACCCGATTTTTCTGGGCATGGCGAAACAGCACAAAATCGGCAAACGGCACCAGCGGCGCTCCCTGCCCGCCGACCGCACAATCAGCGCGGCGAAAATCGCTGACCACCGCGCAGCCCGTTTCGGCGGCCAGCAGCGCGGGATCGATCCATTGCATGGTTTGTGGGGGCAGATGGAAGAGAGTCTGGCCGTGGGCAGCAATGGCTGACAGATCGGACGAGCTGAGATGAGCCCCCACCAGTGCTTCATTCACGGCTGCGGCATAAATCAGCGAAATTTGCCGCGCCAGGTCGGCCATCTCGGCCAATGTCGTGTGCCCATCTTCTCGAAGCTTGACGATGCGTGCGGCCAGGTCCGGGGGATATGGCCTATGATGATGGTGGAGGACGCAAGCGCTTAAATTGGTCCCAATTCCTTCAATCCGTGCGACCGCGACATCGACACCGTCAGCGCTGGTCCCACTCATCGCGCCGGCGATCAGTCGAGTTTTGGACATGACTTCCCAAACTCCATTTTGCGATCCTGAAAACGAGATCGCGCCGATAATGCAAGCGGCCAATAATGCGCCAATGGAGGCATGGCCGATACAACCGCGACGCTCGGCGGCCAATTCCGTCGCCGGCCCGGCGAGTTTAGCGTTGGGTGCCGGACATGCCAGAGGGTATAATTCAAACGGCGGACAATGTGTGTTGCCGCATCGACAGTATTCGAGGTGCTCGTTTATGGCCAAGGAAAAGAACGACAAGGTTGCCGCGGAGGGAACTGAGAAAGCTGGCACGGGGCCGGCCCTGGCCAAGCCGGTGCGAAAGCGCCAGCCCAAGCGCAAGCCCCCACAGGCGTTGCCGCCGTGGAAGGTGCTTTTGCACAACGATGACAAGAACGAGGTGCCGTTCGTCATCAAGACCATCATGGAGCTGACGCCACTCAAAGAGCAGGATGCCAAGCTGCGCACCGAGGAAGCCAACACCGCCGGCGTAGCGCTGCTGCTGACCACGCACAAGGAGCGGGCGGAGCTTTACAAAGATCAATTTGAGTCCAAAGGATTGACAGTCACCATTGAACCTGCAAATTAAAGGCGCGTTTTCGGCACGGGAAACGCCTGGTTCGTGCATCGCCGGTTGTTCCTGAGCTATTTTGTAAATTTGCCTGATTTTGTGCGCTGCTGGCATTTGGGCTTGCGATCTAAGATGATCGATTGGTCTAAGCGGAGGCTGCGTTGGCGCGAATCCTGGTTGTTGAAGATGAAGTGGACACCCGCATGGTGCTCGGGAAATTCCTGAGTGTCGCCGGCCATGAGGTGGTCCCCGCCGCCAACGGATGGGAAGCACTGCTGGTCCTCGACACCACCAGCGTGGACCTGATCCTGCTCGATGTGATGATGCCGGGGATGGATGGGGTGACATTTCTCCAGATCCTGCGCCAGGCCAAGAAGCACAAGGAAATGCCGGTGGTGCTGATCACGGCGCTGGACATCGCCGACGTGGCCCGGCGGACGCGGGCGTTCGGGATCACCGAAATTCTGCCCAAAACACAGCGCCTGCTGGATGATCTGATGAAGACGGTGCATCGCATCGTGGGCCACACCGCAGCGCCTGGCGTGCTGGCGGATGACGGGGCGCCTACGGATAATTGATCCAGCACGGCAGAATTTCAGATCTCAAATTTCAAATTCGACAACACGCATTTTCTATTGACGCGCGGGCGGGGCGGCGTGGATGATCTTTTATTAGCTGCCTTGGTGGTGCTCAATTGCAGAGCACGGGCTGATGTTTCGTCAGCCGGGTCGAGAAGCGACCCTCCGTAAGCTAGTGACAGTGATCGCATCACTGCGCAAGGTGGCGTGGGCGCGAGTTTCGGCTCGTGCCCGCTTTTTTGTGCATGTCCACGTCGCGGGCGGAGAGTGGTTCGATGGGATTCTTAAGCTGGCTACGCGGGAGCGCGCCACCAAAGACTGGCCGCGGCATCGGCGAATTGGCGCAGCGGCTGAAGATGACCGAGGCCCAACTCTCCGGCATTCCAATCGCCTATCAACAGTTTCAAATCCCCAAGCGCCGCAAAGGCGCCAGAAAAATCCTCGCGCCGGTGCAAGAGCTGAAACGGGTCCAGCGGCAGATCCTGCGGCGGGTATTGGGGGGCCTGAAGACGCACGTCTGCGCCACTGGTTTCTGCCGGGGACATTCAATTGTGTCCAACGCCCTGCCACACGTTGGAAAGGCGGTGTTGCTGCGGATGGATTTGAAGGATTTCTTTCCCTCCACCACCGCCAAGCGCGTCAAGGAATTCTTCGAGGCGATCGGCTGGAGCACGGCTGCGGCGGAGCTTCTCACCCGACTGTGTACCTATCAGGGCGCTTTGCCGCAGGGAGCGCCGACGAGCCCCAAGCTCAGCAACCTGCTCAATCAGCGGCTGGATGCGCGCCTGGCCCGTCTGGCCGAGGCGCTGAATGCATCCTATACGCGCTATGCCGATGACATCACCTACTCCCTCGAGAACGATACCGCCGGAGCCGTCCGCCATCTGGTCCATTTCACGGCGCTGGTCGCCCGCGAAGAGGGATATCAGGTGCACCAGCGCCAGAAGCTTTACGTGCGGCGGCGGAAGGATCGCCAGGTGGTGACTGGATTGGTGGTCAACGAGCGAATCAATCTCCCGCGCGAAATCCGCCGCTGGCTTCGGGCCGTCGAGCATCATCAGAGCACCGGCAAAAAAAGCAGCATCAGCACCGAGCAGCTCGCCGGATGGCGCTCGCTCCAGTCGATGATCCAATGGCAATCCGGCAGCGGACAGGAAGGCACCCAGGAGAAGCCCGCTTGAAAGTCGTAACCATCCGGAGCTGGAATGAGCTCAATGAGCGGCTCTATGAAGGCTCATGGCAGGAGCCGCTGGGGCGGTTCCGGGCCAACTTTGCCTTTCGCGGCGGCGGGATCGTGGCCGGAAATTTGCGAACCACCCTCTCGTGCATCGATCCCGATGCACGAACCGAAAGCCATCTGCTGCGCAATTTTCGCAAATATGCGCATCGCAATTCGGCCGGCGAGGATTCGCTGTGGAACTGGCTGAGCCTGGCCCAGCACCACGGCCTGCCGACACGGCTGCTGGATTGGACGTTTTCCCCCTACGTCGCCCTGCACTTTTCCACCGACAATGTCGAGGATTTTGATCAGGATGGCGTGATCTGGCGGGTGGACTACACCAAAGCGCACGCGCTGCTCCCGGCCAGGCTGCGGAAGATCCTGGATGAAGAGGATGCGGATATCTTCACGACCGAAATGCTCTCGCGGGCGGCGGGAACGCTGAAGGAATTCGATTCGCTGAGGAAGAAGTCCTTTGCCCTGTTCTTCGAGCCTCCGAGCCTCGATGACCGAATCGTCAATCAGTTCGCCATGTTCTCCCTGATGTCCAGCCCGCGCGTGCAGCTTGAAGACTGGCTGGATGATCATCCCGACCTGTGCAGCCAGATCATCATCCCTTCAGAACTGAAATGGGAATTGCGCGACAAGCTGGATCAGGCCAATGTCACCGAGCGCGTGCTCTTTCCGGGGCTGGATGGATTGAGCCGGTGGCTGAGAAGGTATTACACGCCGCGGCAATGACTATCGCTGGTGCCGCACCGATTCGCGCAGCCGCGCTGCTTCGAACATCCACAGCGCCAGCAGCATCATCGAGCCAACGAACAGGGCAAAGCGGATGGAATTGGTCAGCGGGTTCAGATGGTGATGCCAGAGGTCCTCGTAATTCACCAGCGGCGAGAGGCAATCGAGCTGGAGAAGCAGGAAGAACCAGAGCAGAGGCACACAGCCCACCGACGCCGCCGCAAAACAGCGCGTCCAGCTTTGGTGGCGGGCCTGATGGGCCCAGATCAGGGCGCCAATGTAAACCGTTCCCGCCAGAACGGCGAAATAGACCGGAATAAGCTGAAGCGCCAGCCTGACCGTCGATCGGCCCGCCGTCAGCAGCTCATCGAGGACCCATTGGCCCAAAGACGCGCTGGGATTGACCCCCCGCACAACGGCCTCGCGCAGCCAGGTATCGGATGCGGTGAGGATCGCGGCAATGGTGGCAATGGTGGTCAGCACGCCGATGGCATGGGCCCAGGAAGCGCACTGGGCAAATTCCACGCGCGCATCCGATGACCAGAGCGTGCGGATGCAGCAACTGAGCGTCGGCCCGCGGCGCGGCTGCGAATAATCAAGGATCATGGCCTTCCCTTTCCAAACCGCTGGCATGATCTTCCCCGAAGGCGATATTGTAACCGCGTGGCAACCATCATTGAATATCAAAATGCGCTCCAGCGGCTCGGACGACAGGGCCTGGTCTGCAACTATTTCAATGGAGGCGCATTTGGATTTGC
>DASYUA010000291.1:0-19076 GCA_036001665.1 Tepidisphaeraceae bacterium | reverse complement strand
TTCACCAGAGTTACCGTGTCCGCCTCCGACACATCTCTGATCTTTTGCTGCTGGATGATCGGCCCAAGCCGCTTCAAACCGGCGACGATCCGCTCACAGACCCGTTTCGCGATTGCCATAATCGCCTCCCAACAGTCAGTGACGAGGTGATTCCCGCAGACGGACTACTGAATGTACCATCTCAAACACCTGAGGTATAGGGAAGCCGTTGGATCAAATCACTGGTCCCCTTTCGGACGGCAGTGTGGACCTCCGACTTCCGAATTCTCCAGAAGGCACCACCCACCAGAGGAATCCAGACCAATCACCGGTCTTCTCCGCAGCGGAGTCTTCTCAATCCCCACTTCTGAATTCTGCTATCGTCTATTCTCTATCTTCCATCCTCGTTCCTCGCCCCATCCGTCTCCATCCGTGCAATCTGTGGCTCAAAATTGAATTCCTCCGCGTCTCCGTGTCGCAGTTTACCCGCCGCGGCGGGCGGTTCCATCCTCTTCTGAATTCTGAATTCCCCCGCCAGCATACTTGACATAACCCTAACATATCGGTACAATCCCTGCCCAGCGGCCACGGTTCGCCGCCAATGGTTGGAATGACAATGATTCAATGATCCGATGACTCAATGAGTCAATTCCCGAAAGGGGGTCAGTCAAAATGCTTCGCTCTAACCCGCACCTCAACCCCAGCGCCCATTCCCCTTTCACGCCCCTCCTCCCCCTCCACAAAACGGAACTTTTTCCACCAAACCCTGTTCCGAAATTCAAAACGCGTAAGTCCCGCCGCCTCCATCCCTTGTACATTTTGACTCATCAAAGTCTGCTACAAAACGAACAAATGAAAAAATGCACTCCCTCGGAAAACCCGCCCGCTCTGATGCATCCACCCCCCGCCGCCCCAAAACCGCCTCTTCAATCGCAAATCGACTATCGACAATCGAAAACTCCCCACCTCGTTGTCCCTCGTCGCTCGTCCCTTCCGCGTTTATCCTTGTGTTCCCCCATTCCCTCCCGTACAAACCATTCATGCGCCGACTCTATCTCTGCGACTGCGTCTCGGGCGACGTGGTGGATGATGTCTTTGTCATGACCGGCAAGCAGTTCTCCACCACCACGGGAGGCAAGTACTTCATCAAGGGCTTCCTCGCCGACCGCACCACCCAGATCACCGCGCGCATGTGGAACGCCACCCGCGACATCTTCAATGCCATGCCCGAGGCCGGATTCCTGAAGGTCCGGGGGCACATCGAGAACTACCAGAACAACCTCCAGCTCATCATCGAGCAGTGCTGGGCCCCCAAGGATGGCAGCTACGAGATCTCCGACCTCATCCCCCACACCGACAAGAACATCGAGGAGATGTGCAAGCGGCTCAAGGAGATCCTCGACAGCATCCAAAACCGCCACCTCGGAGCGCTGGTCCAGGCCTATCTCGACGACAAGCAGCTCATGGACCAGATGTGCAAGGCCCCGGCCGCGATGAATTTCCACCACGCCTACCTCGGCGGCCTCCTCGAGCACACGCTCAACGCCATCGAGGTGGCCGACGCCATCTCCAGGTTCTATCCCGGCCTCAACCGCGACCTGGTCGTCGCCGGCATCTTCCTGCACGACATCGCCAAGACCTGGGAGCTGACCTACGAGTGCGCCTTCGGCTATAGTGACGGCGGCCAGCTCGTCGGCCACATCGTCAAGTCCGCCATCTGGGTCGAGCAGAAGCGAACCGTGGCCGAGCAAATCCTCGGCGAGAAGATCCCCCAGAACCTGATCGACGTCATCCAGCACATCATCATCAGCCATCACGGCCTGCCGGAGTTCGGCGCGGTCAAGCTGCCCAGCACCCCCGAGGCCATCGCCGTGCATTACATCGAGAACCTCGACGCCAAGCTCATGATGTCCCTCTCGGCCACCCGCGATGGCGCGAGCAATGCCGAAGGCAACTGGACCGAGTACATGAAGCAGTTCGGCGGCCGGCTCTATCGCCCCGACACCGCGCCCGCGGATGTCGTCGAAAGCGAAGAACTGCCCGCTTCAGCG
The DNA here is from genome assembly GCA_036001665.1 of Tepidisphaeraceae bacterium. GTDB lineage: Bacteria > Planctomycetota > Phycisphaerae > Tepidisphaerales > Tepidisphaeraceae > JBGPEF01. The sequence continues at coordinate 17,046 of DASYUA010000291.1, read as the reverse complement.
CAAACCAAACCCGGCAACGGCGCCCCCAGCGCCCAACCCACCCCGGCCGCCGCGCCCGCGCCGGCCGGCCCGCCCACCCTGAAGCTCCGCAATCCCCTCTTCGAAGTGCAGCAGGGGCGAAAGGGATGAATTAAAGGGGGAAAAAATGGGGGCAAAAAATCGATTATCGCATCAGCATCGCCGAGCGCTCGGGGCCGACGCTGACCATTTTGATGGGCACGCCGCAGAGCTGCTCGATTCGCTTCACGTACTGCTGGGCAGGGATGGGCAGCTCTTCGAAGCGGCGGCAGGCGGAGATGTTGCCGTTGAAGCCGGGCAGGGTCTCGTAAACCGGCTCGACTTCGGCCAGGACGTCCATGTCAGCGCGGAAGGCGTCGAGGCGCTGGCCGTGGTGCTTGTAGCCGATGCAGATGCGCAGGTGCTCGAGGCCAGCCAGGACGTCGAGCAGGGTGATGGCGATCTGGGTGACGCCGCAGAGATCGACGGAGTATTTGACGGCCACGGCGTCGAACCAGCCGCAGCGGCGGGGGCGGCGGGTGGTGGTGCCGTATTCGTTGCCGCGCTCGCGGATGTAGTTGCCGATGTCGTTGTTCTGCTCCGTGGGGAACGGCCCGCCGCCGACGCGGGTGCTGTAGGCCTTGATGATGCCGATGTAGTTCTGGCAGGCCTGGGGAGGAACGCCAGCGCCGGTGAAGAGGCCCAGGGCCGAGCAGTTGGAGCTGGTGACGTAGGGGTAGGTGCCGTGATCGACATCGAGCAGGACGGCGTGGGCGCCTTCGAAGAGGATGCGCTTGTGGTCGCGCATGGCGGCCAGCAGGGTCTGGGTGGTGTCATCGACGAAGGGGGCGATGCGGCGGCCGAAGTCGCGGTATTGCTCGAAGATCGGCCGCCAGTCGAGGGGGGGCATTTCATAGAGGCAATCGAGGACCTTGTTGCGCTCGGTGACGATCTGGCCGATGCGCTGCTTGAGCTTTTCCTCGTGCTGGAGATCGGCCACGCGGATGGCGGTGTGGCGCTGCATCTTGTCGGCGTAGGCCGGGCCGATGCCGCGGCGGGTGGTGCCGATGCTGTTGCCCTCGGAGGCGGATTCGCGGGCGGCATCTTCGAGCTTGTGCCAGGGCATGACCAGGTGGGTTTTGTAGGAGATCTTGAGATTGGCCGGGGAGATGGCGATGCCGCGGGCGAGGAATTCGTCGATCTCCTTGAAGAGGACTTCGGGGTCGAGGACGACGCCGTTGCCGATGATGTTGAGGACGCCGGGGCGGAAGATGCCGACGGGGAGGAGGTGGGTGGCGTATTTTTCGCCGCCGATACGGACGGTATGGCCGGCGTTGGCGCCGCCGCAGTAGCGGACGACGACGTCGGCCGACTCGCCGAGGAAATCGACGATTTTGCCTTTGCCTTCGTCGCCCCACTGGAGTCCGAATACGCAGGAATTGCCCTCTAATGCCAAGCTCAAGGCGGCCCTTTCTGGTGGAAGAAGGTCAGTTGCGACAGTAAGAGGGGGGGAGGAGGGTGTCAAGGAGGAAGGGGGAGATGCAACCGCAGAGGCGCGGAGACGCAGAGAGGAGGGGATTTTGGGTGGGGCGATTTTGGCGCGGTGGAGGGGGATTTGGGTTCGTTTTGGAGTTTGGGTTTTTGGGGAAGGAGGAGAGGGAACCACGGAGGCAGAGAGACACGGAGAATGCGGGTTTGCGGCGATCGGCGCGGGGGAATGGAGGCCGGGAGAGAAAAAAGGTACGCGGTGAAAATGTAAAATGAGGGGAGAGCGGAGGTTGGAGGGAGGAGAGGGGTCATTGGGCATCTATGATGCACGAATTGCTGGTGGCGTCGCCGAAGCGGTCGAAGTCGTGCCAGGTCCAGATGACTTTTTTGTCTTTGGTGATCTCGACGATCTGGGGTTGGGATTTGCCGGCGTGGCAGTTGCCAAGGACGATGTGGCCGTTGGGCAGGAGCTGGAGGGTGGTTACCCAGGCCAGTTTGATGTTGGGGAGATCATCCTGGCTCAGGCGCCAGACGATTTCTTTGGCGGGGGTCACTTCGATGATGCCGTGGCCGTTGCCGGTGGCGATCAGGGTGTTGCCGGTGGGGAGGCGGAGGGCGGAGAAGAGGGAGTTGCCCCAGGATTCGGGGCCGTGGCCGCCTTTTTTGGGTTTGTCGAAGAGGGGGACTTCGTATTCCCATGTCACCGCGCCGTTGGCGTCGTACTCGCGGACTTTGCCGTCGGCTTCGTGGGCGACGAGGTAATGGCCGGTTTCCAGTTTGCGGGCGAGGCGGGTGTCGCTGTGGGTGCTGGGGTGATCGACTTTCAGGCGGATCAATTTGGTGATCTGGCCTTCTTTGTTGACCTCGATGATGCGGGCGCGGCCGGATTCGACGATCATGGTCTTGCCGTCGGGGAGGCGCTGGAAGGCGTGGACCTCGACCTTCTTGCCGTCATCGTTCATTTTTTGTGCATCATATTCCCAGATGATCTTGTTGGTTTTGGGATCGACTTCGAGGAGATGGGTCATGGTGGTTTGGAACAAGACGTTTCCGGAGGGGAGGAGATGGAGGTCGTGGAGGTCGCTGATGCGATATTCCCACTCGATCTTGCCGGCAGGATCGAGGATGGCGATGCGTTTGGTGGAGTAATCGGCGACCAGGAAGCGGTGGCCGTCGGCCGAGGCGGGCGCGGTTGAGGCGATCAGAACCAAAATGAACAGGAGCGATGTGAATCTCATAGTTGGGGACTCATTTCTGTCTGAGCTTGTACTTGGGATATGGCCGGGCATCCAGATCGGGGTCATCAAAACTGGCCGGGAGGGTGGAGGTGAGGACGCTGGCGGCATGGCTGTCGGCGAAAAGATAGTTGGTGACGGTGCCGCGCTTGTGGCGGGCGTTGGCCATGAGATGGGCCTCGCCGCCGTGCTCGAAGAAGCCATCGTAGACCATGGCCAGCTCGGAAGGGGAGTGGATCTCGGAGAAGGAGTGGAGCTTTTCGCGGCGGGTGTCGCTGGGGACGCGAAAAAAAGGATACTCCTCGCCGACGCGATCGGCGTTGATGCCGTACCAGGTGAAGATGGTGATGCTGGGGGTCAGGCTGCCGTCGGGGTGGAGGTTCATGGCCTGCCGCCGCCAGTAGCCGGCCTGGAGGAGGCTTTGGCGCGGGGAGAAATAGGCGCCATTGAAGACGCCATCTTCATCCAAGCCGTTGGGGCAGCGGAAGACGGAGCTGGATGTGGGGGGAGTGGCCGGATTGGTCTGGTCGGGGGCGGTGAGGTATTTGCCCTGGACGAGAATGGTGGCCCAGTTGCCCCAGCGGCCGTTGATGTTGTCGAAATTGGGATCGCGGAGATCGGCGGGGAGGATGAGGCCCTTGTGGTCGCCGCCGTACATATTGATGGCATGGCCGATCTGGCGAAGGTTGGAAAGACAGGCGGTCAGGCGGCTCTGCTCGCGGACGGCGTTAATGATGGGGATCAGAATGGCAATCAGGATGGCGATAATCGCCAGGACGACAAGCAATTCGACCAGGGTGAATGCGCGCAAAGTTGCGATGGGACAAGGGCTTGCGCCCCGGCGTCCGCCGGCCGCGATTGCGTGTGGCAAAGCTGCCCGCATGGACGCGGTTATACCCATTTCGGCGGATTTTTGTGCAATGGAATGAATATTTCATTGTTGATTCCGGGCAATATTTTTCTTGCATGGCCGTTGATCTTGTGCTTAATTATTAAGGCACGCGCCTGGGAGAGGCTCACCAATTCATTTATTTCCCCTGGGCAGATAGTCCGAACATGTCGGCGGTGTAGGAAAGGAGTAGGGTATGACGCGCCTGTTCTGTAGAAGGGCATTTTTGCCGTTCTTCGTTGGGGCCATCCTTCTTGCTGTTGGAATCACAAGAGGTGGAGAGGGAGCCGGGGTAACGCAATCGGGGGCATTTGGTACCACGCTGCAAACCGTTTTGACTGATCTCGAGAAGGCGTCGCAGAAGACGCCACAGCAGACGTTACAGGTGGTGACGGCAGGCGTGGTCGAGCCGACGCTGTGCCCGATAGCGGCGACGCAGTGCCCGGTGGTGGAGACGCAGTGCCCGGCGCTGGAAACGCGCTGCCCCAAGACCGAGACACGTTGCCCGCCGGTGTTGACGAAGTGTCCACCGCAGGAGACGCGTTGCCCGGTGGTCGAGACGCATTGCCCGCCCTTGCTGACCCGGTGCCCGGCGGCCGAAACGCGCTGCCCCGTCAATGAAACCAAGTGCCCGGCGCTGCTGACGCGCTGCCCGGTGACCGAGACCCACTGTCCTGTTGTGTTGACGCAGTGTCCGGCGTTCGAAACACGGTGTCCCGCGCAGCAGACGGCCTGTCCTCCGGCGAATACGGCCTGCCCGGTGACCGAGACGAGTTGCGCCACGCCGGTGGAAACAAAATGCCCGCCGGTGCTGACGCGCTGCCCAGCGCTGGAGACGAGATGCCCCGCGGTTGAAACCAAATGTCCTCCGGCGGAAACACGCTGCCCCAACGCCGAAACGCACTGCCCAGCCAGTGAGACCAAGTGCCCACCGATTCAAACGCGCTGTCCGGTTGGGGAGACCAAGTGTCCACCGGTGGAGACGCGCTGCCCGCCGCGTGAGACGCGTTGCCCGGCTGTGGAAACACGCTGTCCGCCGGTTCAGACGCGCTGTCCGCAGTTAGAAACGCGCTGCCCGCCAAGCGAGACCAAATGTCCACCAGGTGAAACCCATTGCCCCGTAGCCGAGACGCGCTGCCCGCCGTCGGAAACGAAATGTCCGCCGGTGCAGACGCGATGCCCGCCGGTCGAGACGCGGTGCCCGCCGGCGCCAACACATTGCCCGGCGTTGGCGACGTTCTGCGCAGGAGGTGAAACGCAGTGTCCGGCGGTGCTGACCAAGTGCCCGCCGATCGAAACCCGCTGCCCACCGGCCGAAACGCGCTGCCCGGTTGGGGAGACACATTGTCCCGTGGCGGAAACGCGCTGCCCGCCGGTGCAGACCAAGTGTCCGGCGATCGAAACGCACTGCCCGGCGACGGCCACCAAGTGCCCGCCGGTGTTGACGGAGTGCAGACAGGTGGAAACCTTCTGTCCGCCGTCGGAGACCAAGTGCCCGCCGTCGGAGACCAAATGTCCGCCGACGGAAACGCGCTGCCCGCCGATCGAAACCAAGTGCCCACCGGCGTTGACGCGGTGCCCAGTGAAGGAAACCTTCTGCCCGGTGACTCTCACCACCTGTCCGACGCATCTGACCATTTGCCCAGCGACGGAAACCAGGTGCCCGGTCGTACAAACTCAGTGTCCCAACGGAGAGACTTTCTGCCCGGTTTCTGAAACCAAGTGCCCGCCGATCATCACGCGCTGTCCGCCGGCAGAAACCAAGTGCCCGGTGGTGCAGACGACCTGTCCGCCAGTGGAAACGCACTGTCCGGCCCTGGGGACGGTCTGCCCGCCGATAGCGACAGCATGCTCGGCGTCGCCGGTGGCAACGCAGTGCCCGGTGGCGGAGACGACTTGCCCGGTGGTGGAAACGAAGTGTCCGCCGAGCTTGACCAAGTGTCCGCCGCTGGCCACACAGTGCTCGCCGTTGGGATCGATTACACAATGCCCTGCGTTTGAAACGCAGTGTCCGCCATTGGAAACCAAATGTCCGCCGCTTCAGACGCGCTGCCCGGCGGTGACCACGCAGTGCCCGGTGGTGCAAACGCAGTGTCCGACGGGAGAGACGCATTGCCCTGTGGTTGAAACCAAGTGCCCGCCGCTCCAGACGCGGTGTCCGCCGGTGACTACCCAGTGTCCGCCGCTCACGACACAGTGCTCGCCGGTGGGATCGATTACGCAATGCCCGGCGGTTGAGACGCAGTGTCCGCCATTGGAAACCAAATGTCCGCCGCTTCAGACGCGCTGCCCGGCGGTGACCACGCAGTGCCCGGTGGTGCAGACGCAGTGTCCAACGGGAGAGACGCACTGCCCGGTGGTTGAGACCAAGTGTCCGCCGTTGCTGACCAAATGCCCACCAGCCACAACGCAGTGCCCGGTGGTGCAGACGCAGTGTCCAACGGGAGAGACGCAATGCCCGGTGGTTGAAACCAAGTGCCCGCCGATCGAGACGCGCTGTCCGCCGGCAGAGACCAGGTGCCCGGTAGTGCAGACGACGTGCCCGCCCTTTGCCACCTTCTGCCCGTCGACCACGACTCAATGCCCCGCGACTGTAACGAATTGCCCGCCGACGTCCACGGCGTGCCCGAATGCGGTGACGATCTGCCCGACTCAGGTTACGGCCTGCCCGCCAACGACGACGCAGTGCACGAATGCGGTTACGCAGTGCCCGGTGGTGGCGACGCAGTGTCCAGTGGTTCTCACGCAATGCCCGCCGATTGTGACGGCTTGTGTGCAACCGGTCCCGGGGCAAATCTGCATCATCACGACGTCAGTCTCATCCGCAACAAGCGCAGCCATCGCGGCCGAGCGGGTGTGCCTGGCGGTTGATGTGGAGTGCCCGTTGCAGATGGTGGCGATCGCGAGGAATTGAAAACCATGGCGTGCAGGTCACGCTATGGATTGGTCCGGAGTGGTACAATGCGGGGCGGCCAAATAAAATTGGCCGCCCCTTTTCGCTTTTGATGTGAACGGGCAGGGAGTTGTGTGAGTCAAGTCAGGGCCAGCCCGCCAAAAACCAAAGCTGTTGTCGCCGTTGGGGCCGCAGCGCCGGAAGCCGGGGGTGCGTTGGCGCCGAGGTGGCTGCTGGCGGCGTGCAGCGGGCTGGTGGCGGCGTGGCTGGCGGCGGGATCGACGGGCCTGCTGGGCAATCCGTTGCGGCATGCGCTGACGTGGCTGGCGGCGATCACGTCGATCCTGGCGGCGTGGCCGGCGGATTCTTCGGCCGGTAGGCGGGTTGTCAGCATTGGGGGAATTTTACTTTCAATCGCGCTGCTGATTTCGACAGCGACAGCGATCAACGTTTTGGGGGTTGCGCTGATCATGACATCGCTGGCATGGGGGGCTTCGGGCGCGCCGCGGCGCATGCTGGTCGCGATTGCAACGGCGGGGTTGGTGCTGGGGGTGTATCGGCTGGCGTACACGTCGATTCCGGCGGTGTGGTATCTCGCGGATTACGCGGGGGGGGTTGTCGCAAATCTTGCAGCGAAGCTTTGCGGCACGCCGCTCTCGGTGGGCTCGACATTCGGCGGAGTTGATTACCTGGTGGCGATGTTGGCGCTTTATGCCGGGCTTTTGATCGTTCTGCCGCGGCCGCGGATGCGCTTTGCGGTTTATGTGCCGCTGGCGATTCTCATCGTCCACCTTACGTATCTGATCATCCTGGCGATCGTGCCCACGCTGCTGCCGCCACTTCCCCCACCGCCGCCGCCATCGGCGATTCCAACCATCGAGCCGAAGCAGGTTTTCAGCTTCGTCGAGACCATTCGGCCGTTTGTGCCTTGGAATATTCCGGCGATTGGGGCGATTCTCCACGCTGGATTGGCGGCGGTGATCTTGCGGTGGACGATTCGCCCGGCGGCGCTTGCGGATGCGGCCGAGAAGCCCATCTGCTGCCCGGCGATCAGCCCGGCTGCGCTGGTGGCCGCCGCAACGCTGCTGGCGGCGTTGATTCCCATTACCAGCGCGCTGTACACGCGCAAGCCAAGCCTGGAAGGGAAGAAGATCGTCCTCTATGAAAAGGGCTTTCTTAACTGGATGAAGCCCAAGCACGGGGACTATGGACGGCTCTCGATCGGGATGTATGGGATGGCGCCGGAATATCTTTCCAGCCTTGGCGCGGAGGTTGTGGTCACACCCAACCTTTCGGATGAGGAGCTGAAGGATGCCAGCGTGGTGGCTTTTTTCTTTCCGAACAAGGAATGGGAGGCGGGGCAGGTGGAGCGGGTGCAGAAATTCGTCGAGAACGGCGGCGCGATGCTGGTGCTGGGCGAGCACACGACTCATGAAGACAAGGACGGGAAAAAAGTCCCGGTGATCGGCGATCGGGCGAATTCCCGGTTCAATGATTTGCTCCAGGGAATGCCGCAGAACGAGAGGCCGCCAGCGCATCCCTGGAGCGGCATGTACATTCCGTTTGACTCGGCCACGTTTGAGATTGGCGGGTGGCTCCAGTCGTATGAGCAGATGGCGCATCCCACTTCGCTGGGAATTCGTGACGATCGCAACCAGCTTGGGGTGGTGATCGGCGCATCGGTGAAGGCGAGATTTCCGGCCGAGCCGTTCATTGTCGGCCGCTGGGGGTACAACGATCCGGGTGATGAGGGGAGCGCGGCGGCGATGATGGGGAATCACCGTTATGATCCTGGCGAGCGACTGGGGGATATTCTGCTGGCCGCCGAGCAGCGGATTGGTAAAGGGAAGGTGGTGGCGTTCGGCGACACGTCCGGGTTTACCAACGGCATTACGTATGGCGCCCATGTGTTCACGTCGCGATTCTGGGCGTATCTGGCGGATGGGCAGGGCAGCGGGCATCCGATCTGGCGGCAGGTGCTGGGAATTCTGGCCGTGGGGGGCCTTCTGGGCATTATTTTACTGAGGCCATCGGAGCGGGCAATTGCCGCGGCGGCTCTGGCGATGAGCGCATCGCTGACACTGTGCATCGGCGTGTCAAACGCGGCGTCGGAGCAACTTCCCGACGGTCGCAAAAAGACGCCCAACAATCTCGCGTATATCACCACATCGCACCTGGAAGCGAGCAGCGAGGAATCGTGGCGGCCCGACGGCACGATGGGCCTGGCGATGAATCTCATGCGCAATGGTTATCTCACGCTGGCGATGCCGGAAATGACGGCGGAGCGGCTGGAGCGGGCTGCGTTGGTGGTGTGCGTCGGCCCGCAGCGGGAATTTACTCCAGCGCAGTGCGTGATGATCCAGCGGTTCGTCGATAACGGCGGCATTTTTATCCTCACCGCCGGCTACGACTGCCACGAGGCTTCCGAGCCGCTGCTCAAACAATTCGGCTTTTACATCGGCAACAAGCCCGACGAGTTTGGGAATGCCGCACCGCCCGAGCCGATGGGGCATTTCAAATCGCCCTACATCAACCTCGGCGACTACATGCCGCACGTGCGTTTTCACGCGGCGTGGCCGGTGGGATACCTGGGCGGGAAGGATGCCAGCACGCGGATCGTGGCCAATGGGCCGAAGAATCTTCCGGTGATCATGGCCCGGCGATTCGGCCGGGGAACTTTCGTGCTCGTCGGCGACACGGGCTTTGCGATGAACAAGAACCTGGAGTGGGAAGACGGCCGGCCATTCGATGGGATGCGCGAGAACGCGGATTTTTGGCGATGGTTTCTGACGGACCTGACCGAGCAGCCGCGGTGGATTCCGCCCAAGCAAATTCCGGTCACGCAGCCGGCGGGAGGTGGGCAATGATCCGCTTCTGGCTCGGTCTGGCACTGCTGGGGGGATCGTGGCTGTTTGGGCTCAAGTTCTATCACGAGGCCGATTACGTCACCTGGTCGATCCTTGTTGCGGCCGGGACACTGCTCCTGTCCGGCTCGCTCCAGCGGCTGCCAGCGCCGTTTGAATCGGCGGTGGCGATCCTCCTTTTCATCCCCGTGGCGTATCTCGCGCCGGCGCCTTATCGCGCCATTCCCATCCTGCTTATCGTGGGCATGACTCTGAATCTTGCCCCGTTTCCGGTTCGCTGGCCGGCGCTTTTGGGGAGCGGCGCGGTCGCGGCCGGCCTGATATTGTTATGCCAAGCCCTGGGCATACTCCTCTATGAGGCGGGCACCGCGCGATCGCATGAGGTTCCATCATTGATGGCAAAGGTGCTGCAACCCATCGCCTCAGCGCTGGATATCGACGCCGCCGTCGTCGGCAGCACTTTCACCATGAGCTCCATGCGCAAAACGCACCCGCTGGGAGCGACGTGGGAATTCCTGTTCGATCCGGCCACATACTGCTTCTTCATCGGCGGAATTGTTTTTCTAATTCTCCGCTCGTGGTCGCGGGAGCATGTGCATCAGCGCTGGCGATCGCTGCGGCCGCAAATTGGGTTGTTTGTGCTGGCGGTTGTGCTGTGGCTGCCGATTCGGGTTGGCCTGCATCTTGCGCTGTACATGCACCGGGTGCTGCGGACTGATTTTGACTCGCCATTGATGGTCATGGGCCAATTCTGGAGCAACTGGTTCCAGCTTGCGCTGCTGCTTGGCCCGGCGCTCATTGGATGGCGGATAGCAGGGCTGGCGGCATCGAGCCTGGAGCTGCCCAATGAAGTCTTTATGAACTTGTACGTGCCGCCGATGATTTCCATCTCGCTGCTGCGCCGCGCGGGGGCGGTGGCGCTGGCGGCGCTGGCGGCCGCGCTGATCACCGGCGGGCTGTATTGGGATTTTGTGGGCACACGCAAACCGGGGCGAATTCTGGTGGATGAATTTCATTCCAAATGGGAGCCCACCGAGCGCCCGATGGACACAAGCTGGTATGGACATCTCTCCGGCTACAACTATGCGACGATGTATGATTACTGGTCGCGATTCTATGACGTCGGCCGGCTGAAAATTCCCATCACCGACGCGACGCTCAAAGACTGCGATGTGCTGGTTTGCAAAGTCCCGACCAGCGCTTATTCCGAGCCCGAAGTTCAGGTCATTCAAAAGTTCGTCGATTCGGGGGGAGGGCTGCTTCTTGTCGGGGAACACACCGATGTCTTTGGCACTGGGTCGCATCTGAATGAAATTGCCAGGCGATACAAATTTGAGTTCAGATCCGATTGTCTCTTTGGCATCGATTCGGTTTTTGAGGAACACTTTGACCTGCCGCTGGTTCCCCATCCGATTCTTCAGCGGATGCCGGACATGGATTTCGCGGTTTCATGCTCGATCGATCCCCAGAACAGCGGCGGATTTGTGGTCATGCGCGGGACAGCGCTGAAGAACATGCCGGCCGATTATCACGCGAGCAATTTTTATCCGCAGGTGGAAGATCGGCCGGAATCGCGATATGGCGCGTTTGTGCAACTGCTGGCGCTGCGCTCGGGGCAGGGGCGCGTCGCGGCGTTTACCGACTCGACCATCTGGTCGAATTTCGCTTATTTCGAGCCGGGAAAATCGGAGTTGTCGATTGGGCTGATGGAATGGCTCAATCATCGCAACGATCCAGGGCGCGGCAACCTGAATTTCTGGATGGTGGTGTTTGGATTTCTGGCCGCGCTAGCCTCGGCGGCGCTGGCGTTCGGCTGGGACAGCGGCTGGATCGTCATGTGCGGCGCTGCGTTGTTGGCGTGGTCGGTCAGCGCCAACGGGATCGCCGCCGCCCATCGCAAAATGATGCCCAGCCCCAAAGCGATTCGGCCGCTGGTCCGTATCACGGTCGATCGCACCACAAGCGAAGTAATTCTGCCCAAGGGCGGATTTATCGCGGGGAAGGCGGAGGGGTTTGGGATTTTTGAGCGATGGATTCAGCGCGTCGGCTATTTCACGTGCCGTCGGAGCGGGCTGGAGGCGCTTCAGGGGGATCTGGTGCTTTACCTGCACCCCAGCCTTCCTGTCCCCCAGGATTATCGCGAAGCGTTGATCAAATATGTGGAGAACGGCGGGCGAATTCTTGTCATCGACTCCGCGGAAAACACAAAATCGTCGGCCAACACGATCCTCCGCGCCTTCAACATGTCGGTGAATCACCAGACCAATCTGAGCGGCGATTTGATCGCGGCTGGGTATCCGACGATTCAGGCCGCGGGGGTTTGTGAGGTTGTCGGGGGGGAGGCTTTTGCAAACATTAACGGCCGGGCGGTGGGGGCGACGGTGAAGCAGGGAAAAGGGTCGGTCACGGTCATTGGATTTGGCGTGCGGTTCAATGACTTGAACATGGGGGTCACGGGGGATGCCGTGCCGGATGAAAGGCTGCGCGAGGTGTATGAGACGGAATTCCGACTGCTCCGCTCACTCGTTGAAGGCCCGTCGGCGACGCAACCGGGCAATACGAAGCCGCTGAAGATTGAGACGGATCAGTAGGAATGTCCGGCAGAGCCGGACCTACGAGATGGCGGGGAGCTTTTGCTTCAATTTCAACACTGGGGCGAAGAGGTCGCCGATCTTGTCCACGCGCTTGATCACCTGGGGGGCAAGAAACTTCAGCTTGTCGGGGTCCTTCTTTTTCAGGGCTGCGGTCAATTCATCCCACTCAACCGGCGTCGAAACGGTTGGCTCGTTGCGGGCGCGGAGGGAGTAGACCGCAACAGTTGTCTTGTGCTCGTCGTTCTGGCTCCAGTCGATGAAGATTTTTCCTTTGCGCAGCTCCTTTTTCATGTTTGAGGTGACGTGATCAGGATCATCCCGCTCCATCATGCGGGCGATGGCGTTGGAGAAGCCCTTGGTCTGATCGAACGTTACCGGCGTGTTCAGGGGGACGACCATGTGCAGGCCCTTGCCGCCGGAGGTCTTGATGAAGCTCTTTAATTTCAGGCGCTCCAGCGTATCGCGGACTTTGAGGGCGATGGGAATGCATTCCAGAATCCCCGCAGGCGGGCCGGGATCGAAATCGAAGACCATCCAGGTCGGCCGATAGAGCTGTTCGCCGCGGAAGAGGAGCGTGTGCAGTTCCAGGGAGGCCAGATTGGCCACCCAGACCAGGGCGGCGGGGCTGTCGATCACGCAGTAGCTGAGCTTTCCGCCTTCGCGGCGGCTGGTGACGGTTACGGTTTTGATCCAGTCGGGCTTGTGCGGAGGGCAGCGCTTTTCGTAGAACATCATGCCGTCGACGCCGTTGGGATAGCGCTTGAGCGTGAGCGGCCGATTTTTCACGTGGGGGACGATGATCGGGGCCATCTTCAGGTGGTATTCAACCACCTGGCCCTTGGTGAAACCTGCCTGTGGGTATAGCACCTTCTCCAGATTGGATAGATTGACCGTGATCTTGCCGATCTTCACCGTCGTGGCGCTCATGCGCTCTTTCTCCTGCGGGCGTGGCCACGGCCCGTTTCACCTTTGTGAGCCCGCACGGTTCGGCGCTGGGTGCGTGTGGCGGTGGCTGAAGCGCTGGCCGCGTGGCCGTTGCCGCCGCTCTTGGCACGGGCCAGGCTGGCTTCGAGCGCGGCCATGAGATCGACGACGCGGCCGGGTTTCTCGCCCACCGGGGGTTGGGTGTGAATTTCCTCGCCGTGGGCTTTGCGTTTGACCATTTCCAGCACCCGCTCGCGATATTCATCCTTGTACTGCTCGGGCTTGAATTCACTGGCGAGCGATTCGATGAGCTGGATCGCCACTTTTAGCTCCCGATCATCGACTTTTACCGTCACGGGCAGTCCGGGCACAGCGTCCATTTTCACGATTTCGTGGTGGAAGTGGAGGGTGTCGAGGACGAGGCCGCCGTCGCGGGGCCGAAGTGCGGCGAGATATTCGTGGTTGCGCATGACGAATTTGGCGATTCCGACCTTGCGGGTTTTGGACATGGCGTCGAGCAGGAGGCGATACGGGCGGGCTGCGTGCTCGGCCGGGGCGAGATAATAAGGGCGATCGTAGTAGATAGGATCAATGTCGTCGAGATTTACAAAGTCGCGGATGTCGATGGTGCGGCTGGCCTCGGGGGCGACCGAATCCATTTCCTCCTGGGTGACCACCACGTATTGGTCGCGGGCGATTTCATAGCCTTTGACGGTGTGCTCGGGATGCACTTCCTTGCCGGTGGTGGATGAGACCATTTTGCGCTGGAGGCGGGATTTGTCCTGGTCGTGGAGCATGTGAAAGGCGACGCGCTCCTCACGGATGGCGTTGTAGAGTTTGACGGGGATATTCACCAGCCCGAAGCTGATCGAGCCGGTCCACATGGATCGAGCGGCCATACATCACCTCGATTGTCGCGCCTCGGGTGCCTTTGCAACCTCGGTCGCGGGGACCCGCTCTTCCTTGATGACTTGACTGGCCTTCTTATCCGTGCGAAGGCCTTTATACGACGCTTGCTGGATCAAACCGCCATTGGGCCAGCGGCGATAATCGACTTCGACAACCAATTTGGGCTCGACGAAGATGGCGTTGGAGTTGGGGACTTTGTCGGCGAATGGGCTGGTGGGGCGCTGGAGCTTTTTCAGCAGGTCCACAAACTGGCGATGGGTTTCGTTCGTGAAACCGGTGCCCACTTTTCCGGCGTAGCGCAATTTCTTCTGCTCGTAGTAGCCGAGCAACAGGCAGCCGATGCGCTCGGGGTTGTTGCCCTTTTCCGGGCACCATCCGCCGACGACGAGTTCCTGGCTCTGGACGATTTTGATTTTTAGCCAGTTGGGCGACCGGCGGCCGGGCTCGTAGGGGCTATCGAGTTTTTTGGCGACGATGCCTTCCATGGCGTGGGCGGCGGCGGTTTCGTAGAGGCTCTTTCCGTCGCCTTCGACCGCCGGTGAAGTGCGCCAGGACGGGCCGCTGAGCTTCAGGCCTTCGAGCATGGCGCGGCGGCGCTTGAAGGGGAGGGGCATGGTGATCTGATCGTCGAGATAAAGTACGTCGAAGATGATGTAATAGACCGGCACCTGCTTCATCAGCCGCTGAACGGCCCCGGAATCGCGCACGTGCATGCGCTGCTGGAGCAGGGGGAAGCTGGGGCGATCTTTTTCATCGAGGGCAACGACTTCGCCGTCGAGAATTGCCCGGCGGCCGCGGAGGGATTCGGCAAGGGGATGCAGCTCGGGATATCGGGGGGTGATGTCGAGCAGGTTGCGGCTTTCCATGCTCAGTCGGCGGCCGTCGAAGTAGGTGATGGCGCGAACGCCATCCCACTTGAACTCGAAACTGTATGGTTTTGGGTCAGGCGGGAGGGTGGAGAGGACCGCGAGCATCGGATTGATGTGCTGGGGCATCGGCGCGGCGGCCCGCCTGCGGGGACGAACTTGAGTGGAAGCTCTGACCATTGTTCATCATCACGACGCGTCCTCCGTGACGAACATTTCCTGACGTTAGCAGGATGAAAATCGCGGGAGAATGAGGAAAATCGGCAGTTACGGCAAAGTGCGGAGGAGCATAGACTTTGGAGGACAAGTGCGTAGTTGTTCCTCTTTGTGCGGTTTGAGGGAGATATCGGATGCCAAAGCCAAAGCACGTGAAGGTGACGGTAATTCTGGGGGAAGAGGAGTTTGGCCGCTTTGACGCGTATTGCCGCGAGCGGGCTTACAAGAAGAGCACGCTGATTTCGCGACTGATCCGTCAGTTTCTGGATCTGGAGGGATTCCAGACGCGGCGCGAGTCACCATTTGAGAAGATGGGCCGCGGACGGTGAATTAGACGGCTGGGGGGACCGGGGGAGGAAGAACTGTCTGGAGCGCTTCGAACCAGAGCTGGGCCTGGCGCGCTTCGGCGTCGGGGGTTGGGTGGATGCCATCATAGGTATCGACGGCGGGGTCGAAGCCGGTGTGCAGGTCGACCAGCACGATGGGTGAGAAGGTGGTGTTTTTGGCGGCGGCGAGGGCGGTGATTTTGTCGTTCATCTCAACGATGAGGGAGTCGGCGACTTTGCTGCTGGGGGAGAGGAGGGCGAGGAGGATGATCATGCCGGGATTGTGGGCGCGCATTTTGTCGATGATCTGGCCGATTTCGGCGGCGGTGCTGTCGGTGCTTTGGCCCATGGAGATGTCGTTGATGCCGATGTCGAGCAGGACGATGTCGGGCATTTCGGAGTTGAGGGGAGCATCGAGGCCGCTGAGCAACTGGTCGGCGCGCTGGCCGAAGACGCCCTGGTGATCCATGTCAAAATCCCACTGGGCAGGATCGCCGGTGCCGGGACGGACGCCATTGCGGGTGCCGACGAAGTCGATGGCATAGCCGGTGTCTTCGAGGCTGCGATAGAGGTCGCGGCGATAGCTGGAGTGGCCGCCCAGCCCTTCGGTGATCGAGTCGCCGACGGGCATGATCCAGGTCAGGGGGCGGTTGTCGAAGCGGAGCCAGTCGATGGCAGCGCACGGTTTGGAGCCCTTGTAGACCACAAAGAGGTCATGGATGCCGTCGGGGACGCCGTCGATGTCGGCGTGCTGCGTGACGAATTCGCCATTGCGGCCGGTGGGCTGGGTCTTGAGAGCGCCCAGGAGCGGGCCGGTGGGTGAGTCGATGTGGAATTCGAAGAAGCCGCCGGCGTTTTCGGGTGACACGGAGAGGGAGGCGTAGATCGATTCGATGTGGGAGTTGAAGAGGACGTTGCGGAACTGGAGATAGTCGCCGGAGTCGAGGGAGGCGACGGATGCGCCGTTAATGGTAGTGCCGCTGGAGGCGTCGGCCAGCTCGGCCTCGAGGGTTTTGGTGGGATCGGTGAGGCCGATGATATCGATGAAGCAGATCTTATTGCGGATGGCGCCCTTGATGGCGCTGAGGGTGAGCTTGCCGTCGGTGACCTTGACGATGGCAATGCCTTCCTTCCAGTGTTTTTTCTTGTTGTTCTTGGCGTCGATCACGGTCGTGGTCTCAGCGCGGATGCGGTAGTAAGCACCCTGGTCGAGCGGATCGCCGGCGACGAGGTGGACCTGGTATGCGCCATTGGGGACGGCGATTTCCCAGTTGCGGAGCTTGCCGAAGTCGAGGGTGTTGAAGGTGTCGTAGCGCTGGTCGGGAGAAAGGCGAGAGTTGCGATCGACGGCGTTGCGGTTGGCGGATTGCCAGCCGTAGGAGTAGGCGCCGCGCTGGCGGTAGAGGAGGCCGGCATCAACGAGGTAGCCGGCGGGAACGGGGGCATTGAGCGGCTGGAAGTTGACGTGGGCGGAGAAGGCGGAGAGGAGGGTGCGGTTCTCCAGAGGCTCGATGTAATGTTGTTGTGACATAAAATGAGAGGCCGGCACGTTTGAACCCACTGCATTGCCGAAAGGATGTCGGGCAGGAGTGCCCGACCCACCAGAAACTGACCGGCGATTGGGGAGTAACAAGGGGCGTGCCAGCGGGCGGGCGTGGCTGTTTGACTCAGCTAGGGGCGTTTGGCGGGGATGGGATCGGACGACATGTCTATGACTTTCCAGTTGCTGGCGGTCAGTTCGTGCATGGCGACTTCCCAGATCACGACGCGCTTGCCTTTCAATGGCTGAGGCCGCTCGGCGAGTTTCTCGCGAAGGTCGGAGGCGGCCTTGCCGTTTTCGATGAG
>DASYUA010000290.1:0-15109 GCA_036001665.1 Tepidisphaeraceae bacterium | reverse complement strand
TGCAAAACGAACCCAATTTTCCCCCTATCAACTATCAACTACCCACTACCAACTCTCCCCTGCAAAACGAACCCATTTCCAATCCCCAACCCCCCTCCCCCCGCATAAACTCTATTGCCACCATGAAATCCGTCATCCTCTACACCAAACCCGGCTGTCACCTCTGCGACCCCGTCCGGGAGCTGATCCTCTCCGTCCAGCGCCACCGCCCATTCGACTTCTCCATCCGCAATATCGACGAAAATCCTGCCGATTTTGCGAAATATCAGCATGCCATCCCGCTCGTACTGGTCGATGGAAGCGAAATCGCCCGATATAAGCTCAGTCAGCATCAGCTCGAGACCGCCCTCGAATCGGAGCCAACATGAACGTAGTCATCATCGGCGCGGGCGGACACGGCCGGGTCATCCTCGATGTCCTGCGCACCCAGAGCGAATTCCACGTCGTCGGCTTCATCGACGCCGACGCCGCCCGCTCCGGCCAGGAGGTCATGGGCGTGCCGATCCTCGGCCCCATCCATCTCCTCCCCAAATTGCGGAAACAGGATGCCAACCGAATCCGCGGCGCAATCGTCGCCATCGGCGACAACCGCGTGCGGCGCACCTACTCCGATCAAGTCCTCGAAAGCGGCCTCGAATTAATCAACGCCGTCCACCCCTCGGCCATCATCTCATCCACCGCCATCATCGGCCGCAACGTCCTCATCGCCCCCGGCGCGATCATCAACACCCAGGTGCGCCTCGCCGATGACGTCATCATCAACACCGGCGCTGTCATCGACCACGAATGCCAGATCGGCCGCGCCGCCCACATCGGCCCCGCCGTCGCTCTCGCCGGCCGCGTCGAAGTCGGCGAAGGAGCCTTCATCGGCATCGGTGCAAAAGTCGTCCCCTGCATGAAGATCGGAACCAACGCCATAATCGGCGCCGGCGCTGTGGTCATCGAGGATGTCCCCCCCGGCGCAACCGTCGCCGGCGTCCCGGCTAGGATCATCCGCTCCGAACCCACCCGCCAGGAGGCATAACTCAGCCATTAGCCGGACTTTGTGATTTCTTTCTCATACTTTTCTCAATTGCTCTCGCCCGAATTGATTGCTAAATTGTTCATGGGACGAGAACCCGCGCGTGTCTGAAAGGAGTTTGTCTTTCATGAGCGCAGTTTACAACCCGGAGTCGGACACGATTGCTGAAATCGAGCGTTTGGAAATCGAGGCCCGTGACCTGAGGCGCCGCGTCGAGCACGCCGGAGGCGCTGAAGACAAACGCGTGCTCAATCGTCTCCTGACCGAGACGGAAACCAGGATTGAGCACCTCAAGCAGCGGCTCCCTTAGCCGAATCCATAGCCCGATCCACAACTCGAATGACCATCGGGAGATCCGCAAGGGTCTCCCATTTCTTTGAACCTCAAACAACCTCCGGCCCGGCCGGACCTACAAGTGGGGGGGCGGTTTTGGTATGGTGCGGGGCGCATGGGTTTGCTGCTCCTTTGCCTCTTTGCTGTAAGTCTCCTCCTTTCATTCGGGTTGACGGCCGCCATTCGAAAACTCGCCGTCCGGGTCGGATTCGTCGACAAGCCCGGCCATCGCAAAATCCATCACATCCCCAAACCCCTCGGCGGCGGCGTCGCCATCCTCCTGGCCATCGCGATCCCCATAACGCTCGGGTTGCTCGCCGCCAGTCTGACCAAATTTGATGAGCCAGTCGGTGAGGCCAGCGGTTTGATCGGCCGAGCGCGGCATCTGGTCGCCATCCATCAGGCCGGAATCCGCCATCAGATCCCCCTCGCCCTCAAGGTGCTGGGGGCCATGGTGGCCATCCATCTGCTCGGATTGTGGGATGACCGAAAGGCCTTGGGGCCATATCTCAAACTGGCGATTCAGTTGTTGATCATCACCGTGCTGGTGGTTTGGGCCGACCTGCGGGGACTGACAGTGCTCGACAAGCTTGGGCTCGGAAAATGGCCGTCGGTCGTGATCACGGTCCTCTGGATCGCCGGAATCACCAACGCCTTCAATTTCCTCGACAACATGGATGGCCTCAGCGCCGGCGTCGCCGCCGTCTGCGCGGCAGCGTTCCTGCTGACCGTGTTGACCATGCCCGAGCCCAGGCAGTTGTTCGTGGCCGTCATGCTGGCCATGTTCATCGGTGTCTTGCTCGGATTCCTCATCTTCAACTTCCCACCCGCCAGCATCTTCATGGGCGACAGCGGCAGCCTGCTCATCGGGCTGGTGCTGGGAGTGCTGACCATCCGCACCACCTATCTCCCCGCGCCCGAGCAGAAGGAGTTGGGAGCGCGTTGGTATGCGGTGCTGGCGCCGCTGGTGGTGCTGGCCGTTCCGCTCTATGACCTGATCGTGGTCAGCATCATCCGCCTGCGGCGCGGGAAGTCGCCCTTTGTCGGCGATACCAATCACTTCAGCCATCGGCTCGTCGCCCGGGGAATGTCGCGCCGCACCGCGGTGCTGAGCATCTACCTGATCACCGCCGCAACCTCACTGGCGGCCGTGCTCCTTCCGCACGTGCGAACCTCCTGGCAGGCCTTTCTGATCTTTGGCCAGACCCTGCTGGTGCTCGGAGTGGTCATGTTGCTGGAGCAGCATCCGCTGCCAGCGCACAGCGGCACCCTGCCGACACCGCAGCCCAAAACAATCGGGCCGGAAAAAGTAGAGCTGAAAAGGTGAAAGGCGATGCGCCCACAACCAGGGGAATGGAGCTGCTGACACGCGGGGCGTTCTACCTGGCCATGGTGCTGATATGCGCGCGGGTGGCGATGCTGGAGACGATCCGCGATCCCATGCTGGTCGGGCCGGGATCGGTGGCCGCGCCACGAGGCGTCGGGCCCGCCAGCAGCTTGTTCCTCGACCTGATGTGTTGCGTCCCCGCGCTGTTGATCCTGCTGCGGCGGGTGATGGATTCCACCTATGTCCTGCGATGGGGTTGGAGCCACGTGTTGATGGGACTGCTGGGACTCTGGGCCATGGCCAGCCGGTTCTGGGCGGCCGACAAGTTTGCCGCCATGGTCGCCTCCGCCGATCTTGCGGCCGCGTTCGTGCTGATCTGGGCAGGGACGCAGTTGGTGAGAAGCCATGGGCGATTGCGCATCGTGGCCGGGATGGTGCTGGGTCTGTTGCTGGTGCTGGTAGCCGAGGGGTTGAACAAGCGGCTCCAGGAATTTCCCGTCACGGTGCAGAGTTGGTACGACCGCAACAGCGACAGCAGCCGCTGGCGTTACATGCGCGAGCAAGGCCTGGAGGAGACGGACTTTCGGTTTCAACAGTTTGAAAGGAAGCTGCTGGGTGGCGAGCTGCGGGGATTCAGCAATTCGCCCAACACCTACGCCGCGATGCTGGTCCTGACGGGATTGATCAGCATCGGGATCCTGATCCAACGCCTGAAGGACCGCGATGGAATTGGGTGGGTGGTGGTGATTGTGCTTGGCCTGCTGGGTGCGGTGTTCGTGCTCTGGCACACCCACAGCCGCACGGCCGCGCTCACGCCGATCTTCGGGGTCATGCTCATGCTGGCTGCTGCCCGGCTGGAGCCGTGGATAGTGCGGCGGCCGCGGATGGTCTTCGCAAGCGCGGTGGTTCTCTTCTTCCTCGGCGTCGCGGCCGTCGTGGGGCACGGATTGGCCCACGGGAATCTGGTGGAGAAGAGTCTGACCTATCGATGGTACTACTGGACCGGCGCTGCGCGGATCGTGGCGAAGCATCCAGCGCTGGGAGTGGGTTGGGCGAATTTTGGATGGGATTACCCGGAAGTTCGCCCGGCCATCGCCAGCGAGGAGGTTCAGGACCCACACAATTTCATCGTGAGATTCTTCGCCGAGCTTGGGATTGTCGGAGGGTTGCTGGCGATTGCGTGGATGGTGCGGTTGTGGTGGGAGATGACTCGGCCGGGAGAGAATTCAGAACTCAGAATTCAGAATCCAGAAGTCAAAACGCGGGGGCTTTGGTCGTTGGCGGCGGTCGCGGCAGGAGCGGCGGTTTTGAATTTGATCGTCGCGACGGATTGGGAACAGGATTCGGCGTGGCTGATCTTGCAGACGGTCGGGGCGGCGGCGGGGGGCTTGTTGCTGTTGGTTGGACTGGTGGTGGGGGCGGTGCGGTCGATCAAGAGTGGAGAGCTGGATGATCGGCCTGCGCCGTGGGTGCTGCGGAGCATGCAGGTGGGGATCGGCATATTCCTCCTGCACAACCTGATCGATTTCTCTCTGTTTGAGACTGGGCCGTTGATGTTGTTCGCAGTTCTGGTGGGCAGTGTGCTCGGCGTGAAGCAGCCGTCGGTGGCGGGGCGGGTGAAGCGCACCGGGGTCGCCGTTGCGGGGCTGACATTGGCGGTGATTGCGTGGTTGGGAGTTGCCGCGCGGCTGTGGCTGCCGACGTTGTTCGCCGAGCTGGCGGCCGCGCGGGGGGATGATCTGTTTCGATCGTCGGTCTCGAAAGATCGGAAGACGATCGATCTCTCGAAGCTGGATGCGGCGTTCGCGGCGTATCAGGAGGCACTCCGCGAGCAGCCGCTCAATGGGGAATATGCGTGGAAGGCCACGAACGTGTTGGTCTACAAGAACGCGCCGGCGAATTTGATGAGGCAGATGATCGACGCCGCCATCGCGGCCAATCCGCGGGCGGGGAGGTATTACGTGTTGAAGGCGCAGTTTGAGTTGAATCAGCCCAAGCCGGAGGCGGAGGCGGTGATCAAGCCGTTCCAGGAGGCGCTGGGATTGTCTCCGGCCGATGTGGGAATTCGGCTGGAATATGCGGCCGCGCTGGAGCGGCTGGGGGACAAGGATTTCTCCCGGGAGCAGTATCGCGAGGCGCTGCGCCGGGATGATGAGCTGCCGCGGGATGAGCCCAAGAGATTGACGCCGAAGAAGCGGAAGGAGATTGAGGCGATGATCACGCGCTGATGCGGTAGATCTGGGTGAAGCCTTCTTCCAGAAGCGGCGGGGCGGATTGGAGCCGGTTGAGCATGAGGTTCATGGAATCGACGGGGACCTGGCGGTCGGGGGGGCGTTGTTTGTTGCGCAGGATGCAGGTGTTGAAGTCGGTGTCGAGCCAGACGGCGATGACGGGGACTCCATGGGCGCGGGCGGCGGAGACGACCCGGGAGCGGCGGGTGGAATCGACGAAGGTGCCATCGAAGATGATGATGTCGGGGCGGTCGTGGGTCTGGGCGTAGGTGCTCTTGCCGGAGCCGGGAATACCGATGAGCATCATCACCAGCCGATACTTGCCGCTGGCGATGGCGCGGGTGAGTTGCTGGAAGCAGCGGCTCCAAGCGGCGACCGAACGCTCGGGGGTCCAGTAATAATGGCCGTCCTGGTAGAGGTGTTGGTCGGATTCGATGATCATAAGTTGAGAATTGGTGGGTAGCGCCCACGCTACGCCAGGTTTTTTATCGGCGGAGAAATGATTGCAGTTTTGGGGATTTATCGGGAGAATGGTGCGGTTCTGCCGGGCGGGATATGTGTGGCCGGTTTGGGGAAACCTTAGAACGTCATCGTGGGAACATCCTGGAGATGCAGCCAATGAGAAACACCTGGATAGTTGCGCTTCTGTTGATGGGAGCGGGGGCGCTGTGGGCGGCGGATGAGCCGAAGGGCAAAGCGCCGGCGGGGAAGGCGGCGGCTGCGGATCAGGATGATGTGCGCGACCGGCTGGGGGAGCGGTTTACCAGTCGCGGCCGGGGGATCAGTTTTCGGCCGCCAATTGGAGGGGCACAGATCAAGCGGACGCCGATCGGGATGGAGATCGTGCGCTATAGCGCGACGGATGAGAAGTGGTCGTTGAATGTTTCGATGATGACCTTTGAGCGGCCGGTGCGGCTGGTGGCGGTGGACAATCCGACGACGCCGGAGGATGAGTCGAAGACCAAGCCGGGGATCTTGCAGCAGATCGTCACGGGGATGCTACAGAACAATGTGAACACCGCCGTGCTGCGGCAGGATGTGGTGAATCTGGGGACGAATGACGTGGGGATGATCGTGGCGCGATATGCGCAGGGTGGGCAGGCCATGCTGCGGCAGCAGGCGCTCATCCAGAGGAACGATCAGCTCTTTTACGTATTGGATTTCACCAGCCCGTCGGGGCGGACGCCGGCGGATGGGCCGAATGTCGAGGACCCGGCCGAGCGCGTGGCGGTGGACATATTCGCGGCGGTGCTGGATTCGGTGCAGTTGCTGGATCAGAAGGCGCTGCTGGCGGATGAAGAGGAGCGGCTGTTTCGCACGCGGACACTGCTGGTGAATTTGCCGAAGAAAATCCAGAGCACGGTGACGCCCGAGCAATATTTCAGGGTGATGCAGGATGGGAAGGACATTGGCTGGATGTATGTGACGGAGGAGTTGGGGGAGAGGCAGGGCGAGAATGGCTTTTTTGTGGCGTCGTTGTCGGAGGCGACGCCGCAGGCGAATTTGACGTTGAAAGTGGCATCCGAGATGTTCTGCTCGCTGAATTTGAAGAAGGCCAGGGAGGCGTGGGTGACCGTGAATGTCATCGAGAAGGGCGGGGTCAAATCACATGCGAGCGAGTTTGGCCAGAGCGAGAAGAAGAATGAGCGGATGGAGAAGGAACTGGAAGCGCGGGATGATCCGAAGGCGCCGACGTTGAAGATGGCCGAGCGATATCATTTCCATGTGACCCAGACCGACAAGGTGACGACGACGCCGATTGAGCGGGATTTGCCGCCGTTTTATGTGTCGCAGGCGATCAGTGCGATGCTGCCGAGATTGGTGCCGCTGACGCAGGCGAAGGGGTATTTGTTTCTGGTGTGGGTGGGGAGCGAGCGGGAGTTGATCAAGCGGTACATCGATGTCGAGCCGGTGCGGACTGAGACGTTCAATGGGCAGACGATCAAGACGATCGTGGTGAAGGACCGGATTGGGCTGGAGGCGGAGCCGATTTTGCATTACTTCAGCGTGGATGGGGGGTATCTGGGGAGTTTCAACAAGGCCAGCGGGGTGACGATTGCTTCGAGCAGTCAGGAATTGATGGTGAAGTTGTGGCCGAACGCGACGTTTGCGCGGCCGCAGGTGTTGGATCGGCCGCAGGAGAGGAATTAGAGATTGAATCAGTGAGTCATTGATTCATTGAATCATTGAATAAGAGTGTTATCGGGCGTGAGCGGATAGCTGGGGTGGCCGATAAATGGGATGAAGCATGAAGATGCAATTGATGAAGATTCTCATGGTCTGCGCGCTGGTGGTGGGGGGCGGTGCGTTGATGTGGCAGTATGAGCATCGGTGGTCGGAGGATGCGAAGAAGGCGGAGGAGATTCGCAAGCTCAAGGAGCAGAACGATCAGTTGGAGAGCTTCGTGTCGCGGCTGACGAGCGAGAAGCGCGTGGCCGAGGTGGTGGTTTGCGGGCAGAAGAAGAGCGGCTCGGTTGTGGAAGAGACGACGCTGATGTTTGTGGAGTATGGCGGGGATGGCAAGCAGTTGCCGCCGCGGTATTTTACGATCAAGGGGAACGTGGCCCACATCGATGCGCTGGTGATCAAGTTCGAGCAGGATTTCATCAAGAAGGGTGATCCGCTGCGGGGGCACAGCATGGTTTTGTTTCACCGGCTGTATGGTGATTATCAAGCGCCGGCGGATGGGTACATGATCGACATGCCGGGGAAGCCGCCGGAGGTGTATCGGATTCCGACCCGATCGCCGGCCGCCAGCGAGTTTGAGTCGCAGATGTGGCAGAATTTCTGGAAGCTGGCGGATGACGAGCAGTATCGCAAGGAAAAGGGCGTGCGAGTGGCGATGGGGGAGAGCCCGTGGACGCGGTTTTATCCGGACAAGGTCTACACGCTGACGTTGCAGGCGGATGGGGGATTGAGCTTGAGCGCGCGGGCGATGGATGGGATCTGGAAGGAATACCGGGATGCGCTGGCGAGGGCGCGGGGGTCGGTGAGCGCGGTGGGGCGGTGAGGGGAGAGGATTTAACACGAAGATCACGAAGACACGAAGGCCAACTCGCTTTGAGCTGGGCGAGAGAAGGCAAGGTTTTTATTGGTTTTTTTGGGCGAAGGGATAGAACCAAACTGGTTGGGGGTGATTGATGGGTGGGCGGGGGTGAATGCGTTTGGGGCGGGAGAGGCGCCAGCGATAGCAGCCGGCGCGCCCAGACCACTCGCAGGAGATGACTTCAACGGTTCCAACGACTCGGCCACGGAGGAGAGTGGGGGAATTAGGGCCCCCGGTCTTTCGATTGAGGGTAGCGTAGATATACACGCGGCCGCGGATGCGGGTGGGGATGGTGCGGTATTCGTATTTCTTGGCGCCGCGGAGGATCTGCTCGGCGTAGGGCTGGTGGACGGAGAAGGCGCGGCGGGTGCGATGAGGCATGTTCATATGCTACATCGGCAGATTAACGTAGCCAAATTAAGATTGATCAAACGTCGAAATATTTGGCCTGGGGATGGTGGGCGATCAGGGCGTCGGTGGATTGCTCGGGGACGAGCATGTGGTTTTCGTTGAGGGCGACGTTGATGTCGCGCGGCTGGAGGAGCTGGACGATGAGGGCGCGGTCTTCGAGATTGGGGCAGGCGGGGTAGCCGAAGGAGTAGCGCGAGCCGCGGTATTTCTGGTGGAAGAGGTCGGAGATTTTGTCGGAGTCTTCGCTGGAGAAGCCCAGCTCCTGGCGGATGCGCTTGTGCCAGAATTCGGCCAGGGCCTCGGCGGATTCGACGCCGAAACCGTGGAGGAAAAGATAGTCCTGATACTTGTCCTCCTTGCGGAGCTTTTCGGCCATCTCGGTGGCGCGGTCGCCGACGGTGACCAACTGAATGGCCAGGACATCGAACTGGCCGGAGTCGTGCGAGCGGAAAAAATCGGAGATGCAGAGGCGGCGCCGGCCGACCTGGCGCGGGAACGAGAAGCGCAGGAGTTCGTGAGGCGTTGCCTTGGGCATGATCAGGGGCTCGCCCATGGGGCCGACGAATTCATCGGTGCGATAGACGATCAGGTCCTCGCCATTGCTCTGCACGGGGAAGAAGCCGTAGACGACCTTGGGTTCGAGCAGCCGTTCATCGACGGCCCGTTTCTGGAGGGCGTCGAAAACCGGGCGGGCCTTTTCGGCGATCATGCGATGATAGTCTTCGTCGTTCATGGCCATTTTGCGCAGGCCCCACTGGCCGACGAAGAGGGCGGTTTCGTTGATGTAGGGGAAGATATGGCGCGGGTTGAGATCCTTGACGACGCGTCGGCCCCAGAAGGGGGGCGTGGGGATCGGGTTGTCGCGGTTGATGGGCTTTATGTCGGCGGCGTCGAGGGATTGGGGCTTGACGGCTTTTTCGGCCAGCTCGCGGCGGCGGAGGGTGCGCTTTTGCTGCTCATCAATGACCTTGGTGAGCTGGCCGTCGGCGATTTTGTCCATGATGTGCAGTCCGTCGAAGGCGTCGCGGCAATAGAGCAGCGGGCCGGAATACAGCTCGGCGAGGTCGCCTTCGGCGTAGTCGCGGGTCAGGGCCGCGCCGCCGAGGAGGACGGGCGCGCGGACGCCCAGGACGTTCATTTCTTCGAGGTTTTCCTTCATGACGCCGACGGATTTGACGAGCAGGCCGGACATGCCGATGGCATCGGCTTTTTTGTCGCGGAATTCCTGGAGGATGGTGGTGATGGGTACCTTAATTCCGAGGTTGTAAACGGTGTAGCCGTTGTTGGTGAGGATGATGTCGACGAGGTTTTTGCCGATGTCGTGGACGTCGCCTTTGACAGTGGCGAGGATGATTTTGCCCTTGGACTGGCCCTCGACTTTTTCCATGAAGGGCTCGAGGTGAGCGACGGCGGCTTTCATGGTTTCGGCGGATTGGAGGACGAAGGGGAGCTGCATCTGGCCGGAGCCGAAGAGCTCGCCGACGACTTTCATGCCGTCGAGGAGGAAGTTGTTGATGATGTCGAGGGGGCTGTACTTCTTGAGCGCTTCGGTCAGGTGCTCGATGAGGTTTCGTTTTTCGCCGTCGATGATGTGGCGCTTGAGTTGTTCTTCGAGGGGGAGGGATTCGGTTTCGACTTTGGTGATGGCGGTTTCGGCGCCTTCGGGGAAGAGGTCGATGAAGTGGGTGAGGGGATCGAAGCCTTCGCGGCGGCGGTCGTAAATCAGATCGAGCGCGGCGTTCCATTGTTCGGGGGGGATGCGGTTTTGGGGGAGGATTTTGGAGGCGTGGACGATGGCCGAGGTGAGGCCGGCGTCGCGGAGCTCGTGGAGGAAGGCGGAATTGAGGACGACGCGGGCGGCGGGTTTGAGGCCGAAGGATACGTTGGAGAGGCCGACGACGGTGTGGCAGTCAGGGAGTTGCTGGGAGATCTGGCGCGTGCCTTCGATGGTTTCCAGGGCGTTGCGGCGGTCTTCTTCGATGCCGGTGGAGATGGGGAGGACGAGGGGGTCGAAGAGGATGTCCTGGTCCTTCAGGCCGTACTTGTTGGCGAGGTCGCGGATGCGTTTGGCGATGGAGATTTTGCGAGCGGCCGTGCGGGCCATGGCGTTTTGTTTGTCTTCGTCGATGGTTCCGGCGACGACGGCAGCGCCGTATTTTTTGGCGAGGGCGCAGATGTGGGCGATGCGTTCTTCACCGTCTTCAAGATTCATGGAATTGAGGATGCAGCGGCCGCCGTGGAGCTTGAGGCCGGCCTCCATTACTTTCGGGTCAGTGCTGTCGAGCATGATGGGGGCTTTGACCTGGCCGACGTAGCGCTTGATGACTTCGTGCATGTCGGCGACGCCGTTGCGGCCGACGAAATCGACGCAGACATCCAGGACGTGAGAGCCATCCTTGACTTCATCCTTGGCCATGGCGACGAGGCCGTCCCAGTTGTTCTCCTGGAGGAGGCGTTTGAACTGCCGCGAGCCGTTGGTGTTGGTGCGCTCGGCGACGATGAGATAGCTAGTGTCCTGGCGGAGTTCTTCGGCGGTGAAGAGGCTGGCGACCTGGGGTTTGACGATTGGATCGCGTTTTTTGGGCTCACGGTGGCCGATGGTGTCGATGAGGGCTTTGAGGTGCGTGGGCGTGGTGCCGCAGCAGCCGCCGACGATATTGACGCCGTGGTCGTTGACGAAGCGGAGCATCCACCTGGCGAAGTCCTGGGGCGTCAGTGGGAAGCAGGTTTTGCCATCCTTGTCGCGAGTGGGGAGGCCGGCGTTGGGAAGGACGCTCAGGAGCTTGGGATAGTGGTGGCTGAGGTATGCAAGATGCTCGCCCATGAGGTCGGGGCCGAGGGCGCAGTTCATTCCGAGCACATCGACTTCGTCAAAAGGGAGCATGGCGGCGACGACGGCGGAGATGTCGGAGCCGGCGAGCATGGAGCCTTGCTCGAGGATCGTCACTTGAACCATGATTGGGATTCGTTTGCCGGCTTCTTTCATGGCGATGTTGCAGGCGGAGATGGCGGCCTTGACCTGGAGTAGGTCGAAGGCGGTTTCGATGAGGAAGGCATCGACGCCGCCGGCGAGCAGGCCGCGGCATTGCTCGGCGTAGGCATCTTCGAGAATGTCATAGGTCGTGAAGCCGACGCTGGGCATTTTGGTGCTGGGGCCGATGGAGCCGATGACGTAGCGGGGGCGGTCGGGGGTTTCGAATTTGTCGCAGGCTTCGCGGGCGATCTCGGCCCCGCGTTTATTGAGCGCGAAGACTTTGTCGGCGATGCCGTATTCGGAGAGGGAGACTTTGTTGCCGTTAAACGTGTCGGTTTCGACGGCATCGCAGCCGACGGCCAGAAATGATTCGTGGATCTCGCGGATAACGTCGGGGCGGGTCTCGATGAGGATCTCGGTGCAGTTTTCGTGGCCGAGATAGTCTTTTTGGAGGTCGAGGTTGTAGGTGTGAATGCTGGTGCCCATAGCGCCGTCGAGGAAGACGACGCGCTGGCGGACGAGTTGGAGGAATGTCGGTCGCACGGACACGGCCACCTCAGCGGCGAAAAAAGACGCAGATTAACGCAGATGAACGCAGATCAGATCGGTTTCATGGGATTTATCGGAACGATTTCGGGGCGACTGATTCATCCGTTCATCCGGATACATTGTTGAAGCAAAAGCCGGCCATGTCAAGGTCATCCTTAGCCGATATCGACTGCATAAGCGCTCCGCTTGGACGTTCGCGCTGTTGAAAGGCGTTTGTACGATATGGCCATGATTCGCTTCGAAAGCCCGTCGGTTCAATATTTGTTCTTCGCGCTGATGGCGGTCGGCACGGCGGTGCTGCTGTTCATTGGTTATCGGCTGGGGCGGTGGGTTGGCACGATGGGGGCCGGCCGGCTGATCGCCAGCAAGGAGCAGGAGCTGTTCACGGCACAGAAGGGGTTCAAGACGGTTTACGAGCATGAGGCGGCCGCCCTGAAGAAGGAAAACTCGCTGCTGATGGAGAAGGTGAAGCACCTGGACGCGAAGGTGGAGGATTATCGCAAGAAGGCGGCGGGATTCGGTGGCCTGTTTGGGCAGGGGCAGAAGCGGGTGGATGCGATGTATGCGCTGCTGCTGGAGAATGAGGCGCTGGAGGAGGCGCTGTTGGCGCAGAATGACAAGCTGCGGATCGAGCGGACGGATGCATTGAAAGAGCAGATGAGATCGACGGGGTATCGAAGGGTTTTGATGAGCCAGTTGCTGAACGATGATCGGATCAAGAGTTATGTGGCGGAAGTGATGGCGGATGAGAAGCGGTTGCCGAGTCCGAACGGGGGGCACAAGTCGCTGCCGGAGAATGGTGGGGAACAGTCGTAGTTGTTATCATCGCGCGAGGTATCAACCAAGCGCTGATTGCCCGCACCAAGTATCATCTATCTTGACTGTTGCGCCCTAAACCGTCCTTTTGATGACATGCGGCAACCCAGAGTGGTCAAGGAGGCGGATGCGGTTCAGCAATTGCTGGCGCTTGTTGAGTCGGGCTCGCTTAAACTGGCAACATCTGCAACTCTTAGCGCTGAGATCGACGCATCCGTCGATGTGGACCGCAGGCAGGCGGTCCGCAGTATGTTGAGTCGCGCATCCGTCGATTTAGATCCGAATGCAGGCCCCGGAGACGCAGACTTTGAGTGGATTCGTGGTTTGGGGATCAGGACAGCAGATGCATTGCACATCCTCAATGCCCGCGCTGGTGGAGCGTTCTTCATCACGACGGACGATGGTATACTTCGCAAAGCCGCCGTGATTCGGAAAAGACTGAGCGTACGAATACTATCCCCAGTTCAAGCTCTTTCCGAGGTGATATGATGGTTCGAATGACTAAAGCAGCTATTCGTGAGGCTGGCTGGGATGCGCTGGTTGAGCGGCTCGGCTTGGTAGGTGCGCTTCGATTTTTCCGCGAATATGGCTTAGGCTCTGGAGACTACACTAAAAAGCATCAGGAATGGGCGGCCAGAATCTCCGATAAAGAATTGTTTGCGCTAATCGAAAAGGCTCGTGCCGAGCGCCAGATGAAACACAAAAAAGCGGGAAATTCGCCAATTCGATCGCGTCGCTCTTAATTAGGTTTCGACAACTGGTTCGAAATTGACTGCACCTTCCTCGGCGGTGGGCAGCGGATGCCTGGTGCGCAACAATACGGTCCATCCGGCGATCGCCAGGAGAATGATGGCCGCTGCGATGAAAGGGCCGATACCGCGGTGGGGGTCGTAAACGAGTCCCGCAACAATTGGGCCGGCGACTCTGGCGAGGCTGCCGAGGCCCTGGAAGAGGCCGAAGACGATGCCTTGTTGGCGGGGGTCGGCGAATTTGGAGAGGAGGGAGGAGAAGGAGGGTTGCCAGAGGCTTCGGCCGGAGGCGTTGAGGGCGCCGCCGACGAGGAGGATGATTAGAAGCGGGCGATAGCCGGATTCGATGAAGCAGGCCATTCCGGCGGCGACGAGAATGGGGCCGACGATGGCCAGGCGCCATTCGCCGAACATTTTCACGAGGGGGCGGAAGAGTTTTCCCTGAACGACGATAATAATCAGGCCGAGAAATGCGAAGAACCAGCTTGCGTAGCGCGGGCCGTAGTGGAAGCGGTCGGCGAGGAACATGACGATGGAGGATTCCATCATCACAAAGGCGGCCATGCAGCAGAAGCCGACGATGAGCAGTTGAAAAATGGCCGGGTTGCGGAGCACGGGGGCGAAGGTGCTGGGGTGAAGCCACAATTCGGCTTCGGTGGGATTATGAACCATCGATTCGGGTAATTTGAGATAAGTGAGGAGCGCGGCGATGGCGCTGAAGACGGCGGCGATGTAGGCGGGCCAGGAGGCATGATGCTCGCCGAAGATTCCGCCGAGAAATGGGCCGGCGGCGAAACCGACGCCAAAGGCGACGCCGAGCATGGCCATGCCGTGGGAGCGGGTTTGCGGAGTGGTGACGTCGGCGATGTAGGCCTGGGCGGTGGAAATATTTCCGCCGGAAAGGCCATCGATGACGCGGGAGAGATAGACGAGCCAGAGGCCGAGTTTGGCGGCGTGCCAGGGATGATGGGTGACGACGCCGAGCAGCAGATAGCCCAGTGCGCTGCCGATTTGCGAGAGGATGAGCACGGGGCGGCGGCCGAAGCGGTCGCTGGCAGCGCCGAGAATCGGCGAGGCGATGAACTGGCAGGCGGAGTAGATGGCAAAGAGGAGCGTGACTTCGAGCGGGGATGCATTGAACTGCCGGGCATAGATGGGCATCAGCGGGATGATCACGCCAAAGCCCAGCAGGTCCATGAAGACGATGAGGAAGATGATGCGCAGAGCGCCCTTGGGCGGGGGAGGGGAAGGAGTTTCGTAGGAGGGTGTGGGGGTGGACATGGGCGTCGAGAGGTTACACGGGGGGCGGCTGGGACGCGATGTTGCACACGGATTTGATGAAGCAGTCGAAGCCGATGGCTTGTTTTCTGAGGCGGTCGTTGATGGCGGTGTCGGTGAAGTTGCCGGCGGCGTCGAATTTGTCCTTCACGGCGGGGATGAAGACGCGGTCGGGATAGGAGTGGGCGTTGCGATAGCCGAAGATCATCTGGAGCTGCTCGACAGCGCGCAGGCCGCCCCAGACGCCGGCCGCCTCGCCGACGAAGGCGACGGGTTTGCGGTCGAAGCTTTCGGGGAATTTGAGCATGTCGATGAAATATTTGAGGACACCGGGGAAGGAGCCGTTGTATTCGGGGGTGATGACGTGCAGGCCG
>DASYUA010000289.1:0-2385 GCA_036001665.1 Tepidisphaeraceae bacterium | reverse complement strand
CGCGCTCTTCTCGGCCTTCTTCGGATCGAGCTGACCCTTCTCATTGCGCGTCGCCCGCTGGTCGGCTTTTTCCGCCGCCTGTGCCAGCTTCCGCGCGGCATCGGTCATCGGATTCTCGGCCGTTTCGTTGAGCGTCGTCTTCACATCCTTGGCGATGTCCTTCAGCTCAGCATTGTCAGACCGATTCTCCTCCATGCGCTTCTCGATGTCCTGCATCTGCGAGCCCAACTGCCGCGTCTGCGTCGCCAGCGTGTTCTGCTGCTCATTCAATCGATTCAAAGCGGTCTTATCGCCCGTATCGATTTCGGGCTTGGTCTCCGTGTCCTTCTTCAGATTCGCCGTCTCCTGCTTGGTGCGGTTCTGCGAATTCTGCGTCTGCCGCACCCGCTCGGCCACCGCGCGTATCGCGTCGGTGATCTGAATGCTCAACGTCTCCTGGCTGATGATGTTGATCTTCAGCTTGCCGCTGGGCACCGGATCATGCCGGATGCCGTTGTACTCATAGTTGTCCGTCACCCGCACGTAGTATTCCAACACATCACCGGGTTTGAGGTCCGCGCCTTCAAGCTGGCCCAGCTCCCAGTCGTATTTCTCGCGGAACCGCCGCCGCAACTCACCGTTGGAATCCACCTTGGACCAGTTGGCCAGCGGAATCTCCCAGTGCTTCTTGTCCCCCAGCCGGTCCACGATCAGCGACATGGTGCTGATGTCAAAATCATCCTCCGCCAGCGCCTCCAGCTTCACCAGCGCCACCGGCGTGCGGTCTTCATTGCGCCGCGGCGTCTCGATCATCACCGTCGGCGTCTGGTCCGGCCGAACCGCAAACTCATATTCCTCCAGCGCCGTGTTCTCAAAATAATCGGTATCGGTCGCCCGCAGCCGGAATCGCAGCGATTGCGTCGCCACCATCGTCCCGACCGCCACATTCGGCGACGTCTTCACCCACGTCACCTCCGGCAGCTTGGCATCGGTCTTCACCGGCTCAATCAGCAGCGGCTTGTCCTGCGCCAGCGGCTTGCTGAAGGTCACCTTGAGCTGAACCGTCGAACCATAAACCACCGTCGCCGGCGCCTCGCTCAGATTCACGCTCGTCGCCTCCAGCTTGGCATAAGGCGGCGGCGTGATGATCCCCTCGACGCGGTTGATCGCCAGCCGCTGCACAACGGCCACCGACGCCGGATCGGTCTGGTCATCATCCGCCTTCATCCACACCTTCATCGCCTCGCCGCGCGCATCAATCGGCGCGGTGTACGACCCATCCTCATTGCGCGTCATGAACTGCTGCTGCACCGCCCCATTGTCATACTGGTAGTAAACCTTGGGCTTCAGTCCCGTCTTGTCTCCCTTGCTCAGCCGCATGCGCAGCTCTATCCGCTGCCCCGCCGCCACCTTGGCCGGCAAACCCTTGATCACGTCAATCTGCGTGCGCCGCGGCCACCTGTCCGCCCCCAACATCATTCGCGACAAGGCGATCTTGGCCAGGCCGAAATAACTCACCGTCAGCAAAACCGCCAGCCCCACCGCCACAATCCCGGCCCCCATCGAAAACACCACCGGCCGCGGCGAAAGCGCACTGCTCAAATTCACCGACGAGGCCATCCGATCCGCCTCCCCCACCACCCGATCCTTCAGGGCCGCCGAACCCGGCAGATCAGCCTTCACAAAATCAATCGTGCTCCTCAGACGATCATCAAACTGCGGAAACGCGTTCTCCAGCCTTCCCGCCACATCCCCCAGCGACAGCCGCGCTGCCATCGGCCTAAAGACATAATTCCAAAGCGTGTAAACGATCCCCGCAAACGCCGCCAGCAGGAACATCAATCGCGGCACCACCGGCAGATTGAGCAGATAGTCCAGCAACACCGCCGCCAGGATCAGCCCCACCGCCGATGCCAGCACGATCCCCACCCCATACATCACGCTCAGCACCCGCACCTTCCGCCGGATGCTCGAGAGCGAATCCAACAGTGCGGGTTTGACTTCACGGGGCGGAACACTGGAAATCATGGTCGCTCCTGCAAATGCGCGCTGGGCCGTCCCCGAATTCTAGGGTGCCTCATTGTCCTGCCGCCCCCTCATCCCGGCAAGGGAAAACCTCATCAACCGGGCTCAATTGCAAATCGCAAATCGCAAATCGCAAATGGTTTAGAGCATTCCATACACCTTACGTAACACCCATTCCATCGTGATAAGTAGCACAAAAATCGTCATCGCCAGCGGCGCATCCCACAGCCGCTGGTTCGTATCCACCGGCACGATCTTGGCCGCGCTGGTGATCAGGCTCGGCAGTTTCTCCCGCGCCTGCTCGTACGGCACCACTTCCCCCAGCGTCTCGGATGCGATCCGCGTCAAAAGCGTCCTGTCCACCTGTGGCTGCGACAGCTC
>DASYUA010000288.1:0-16553 GCA_036001665.1 Tepidisphaeraceae bacterium | reverse complement strand
GCTGAAATATCTGGGGGGGCATGACTGGTACAAGGAGTTGGCGGGGGCGGTGGTGGGGAAGCAGTGGCCGAACGGGGCGTGGGGGCGAGAGGACAAGGGGGAGAATGCGATCATCGATACGGCGTATACGCTGCTGTTCCTGGCGCGGGGGCGGCATCCGGTGATGATGAACAAGCTGCGGTTTGATGGTTACTGGAACAACCGGGCGCGGGATTTGGCGCACCTGACGAGCGTGGCCAGCAGGGAGTTGGAGAGAGTCGTCAACTGGCAGATTGTCTCGAGCGAGCGGGATTGGGCGGACTGGCTGGATGCGCCGATTCTGATGATGTCGAGCCATGCAGCGCCGAAGCTGAAGGCGGAGGATTACACGAAGCTGCGGGCTTATGTGGATGCGGGGGGGATGATTTTCACGCACGCGGACGGCGGGAGCATGAACTTCAACACGTTTGCGGGGGAGTTGGCCAAGAAATTGTTTCCGGAATATCCGATCGCGAATCTGCCGCAGGACCATGAGATTTATTCGATCCAGTATCCGATGAAGACCAAGCCACAGCTCAAATTTGTGAGCAATGGGTCGAGGATTTTGATGGTGCATTCGCCGGCGGACCTGACGACGGCGTGGCAGGTGCGGGATTTGAGCAAGCGGGTGAATTTTGAGCTGGGGATTAATTTGTTTGTGTACGCGAGCGGGAAGGCGGAGCTGCGGAATCGGCTGAATTCGCTGTATATCGCGGCGGCGGAGGGAAAATCGGCCCGCAATGTTCGGATGGCGCGGGTGAAGCATGGGGGGAACTGGAATCCGGAGCCGTATGCGTGGGAGCGATTTTCGCGATATCTCAAGCAGCAGGCGGGATGGACGATGGAGATGGTGGTGGCGGAGGCGGGGCAATTGCGGGTGGAAAGTACGCCGATGGCGCATTTGACGGGGACGGCGGAGTTGAATCTTTCTGATTCAGAGGTCACGGGGCTGCGAAATTATGTTGAGGGTGGGGGAACGCTGCTGATTGACGCTTGTGGAGGGTCGGGATTGTTTGCACAGAGCGTGGGGGCGATTTTGGCGCGGGGGATTCCCGAGGCGAGGGCGCAGGGAGTTGGGGGGAGTGATCCGATGCTGCGAGCATCAGCGCCGGGGATGGAGGAGATTGGTGTGGCGGTGCTTCGGCCTTATGCGGAGCAGCGGTTGGGAAAGGGGGCGGGGAGAATCGAGCAGATGCAGGTTGGGAAGGGGCGGATCATCATTTGCGGGATTGATTTTAGCAGCGGGCTGGTGGGGGCGAATGCGTGGGGGATCATTGGGTATGAGCCGGGGTATGCGATGAAGCTGGTGAAAAACGTGGTGATTTGGGCTGAAAATCAGAAGGAGTTTCATTAGTTGGTGGGGGCTTTTTTTGAGTTGTTTTTCATGCCGCAGATGCATGGGGGGCCGAGTACGTCCCCCCCTGCAACCCTCCCGGAAAATCCGGTGAGATAGCGCCACCTTCGGTGGCTGGCTGAAGGCAGATTGATTAATTGCGGGGAGGAAGGGTTGAAGGGGAATGAAAAGGGGTGAAAGGGCTGGCGCGATGCGGAGATCGCTGGCCCTTCGGTGCCCGGCCCTCACAACCCAGCCAGTCGGTCCAGGTAGCAGGGATAGAGTCGTAGATCGATAGGTGGTGTGGAGCGCCCCTGGAGTATCGTCGAATGATTGAAGAACAGATTATTCTCGTGGACGAGAAGGACAAGCCGCTTGGGCCGATTGAGAAGATGGCGGCTCATGTTCGGCCGGGGAGGTTGCATCGGGCGTTTTCGATTTTCATTTTTAATTCGCAGGGGCGGATGCTGCTGCAACTGCGGGGGCGAAAGAAATATCATTTTGGGGGGTTGTGGACCAATGCGTGCTGCTCGCATCCGCGATGGGGGGAGGAACTGAAATCGGCGGCGGAGCGGAGGCTGGGAGAGGAATGTGGATTTGCCGCGGAGCTTGTGGAGATTTTCAGCTTCATCTATCAGGTGGATTGGAATGATCAGGTCAGCGAACATGAGCTGGATCACGTTTTTGTGGGGAAATACGATGGAAAATTGCCGGTGAACCCTGATGAGGCGGAGGATTGGATGTGGGTGGACTGCCATCAGCTCATGGCGGAGGTCAATAAGCATCCAGAGCAGTACACGCCGTGGTTCAAAATCGCCATCGATCGCGGCGTGCTGGCGTATTGCCGCTGAATTCCCTAAAAGAGCGGGATGCGGATTGTCCTGGCACAAACGGCCGGCCCGAGCGCGGCCACGCTTTTTTACATCACGCTGCTGATCATTTTTGTCACGGCGATCCTGACCACGGTGCTGGCGAAGTGGTCGCGCGACAAATGCCTCAAATTTTTCAAGGGGTATCGGATCACGCTGGAGCGTTATCGCGGGCAGGCGCTGTGGGGGAGATTGAAAGTGTTCAGCAGCGGCGTGGAGATTGTTTATGACCATGCCTACGTCGATCCACACAGCCGGCGAAAAACCAGCTATCTGTTTTATCAACCGGAGCTGGAAACGCAGGTGCTTTCGATTTTTCGGCATCATGGGCAGCTTCCGGCGCAGGAGCAGGCGCGGCGATTGAGCCAGGTGCATGCCACGTTCAATCCGCGGTTTTTTCGGCGGCTGTATCGAGGTTTGCGGAATTTCGTGAACACGCTGCGGGATGCTTTTAACGCGGCGATCGGGGCGGCGGTGACGCAGTATCAGCGGACGAATCCGGTTTTGAGCACGCAGGGGGGGACGGTGACGAACCTTGGGCAGACGCTGCTGGGAAAATTCGCCAATGCGTACGAGCCGCTGCTGGAGCAGTACATCGGGCAGCCGGTGATCCTGGAGGTGGCCGATCCGCTGAATCCGAACAATGCGGTGCAGGAATACACGGGGTATCTGGCCGATTACACGCAGCAGTTCATCGCGGTTTTCAACGTGGATCATCCGGATGGAGGGACGATTGAGGTGAAGCTGCCGGACGTGGAGAAGGGTGATCCGCTGCCGCCGTTGCCGTTGCCTCCGCCGCCGGGAGCGCCAGCGCCGATGTTGCCGATTGCGCTGGTGAATGAGAATGGAGTTGAGGTGCGGATGGATGGGGTGCGGATGAAAATACAGAATGCGCGGGGGGAATTGCTGGCGGTTTTGCGGCTGGAGAAGGAGGGATTTGATCCATTGGAGCTGGGGATGGTGCTGCCGCCGATGGGGACGCTGAATTTGCCTGCGCGGGATGCGCGGGGAGGGAAGCTGGTGTGCACCATTTTGCGGTCGGTGGACATTGTTGCGCCGCGCAAGTTCGCGACGGTTCGACACGCGGGGGAATTGGTGGAGCGGCGGGGGTTATCGGATGAATTTCAGCTTGAGCGGCTGCCGTTGGTTTCGAGATTGTTTGGCGATGGGCAGGAGCGGCACTGAGCATTATCAGCAAGGTCATCGGTAGGTTTTTGGGCGCGATCACGGGGCGGGTTTTCGGCGAATTATCGCGCCGCGCCGGCCGTTTTTTCGGACGGTCGGGCTGTATCGGCTTTTGCGCGCAAGGGCATCTGGGGTAGCTGGGGAATGCGTTTTATTGGGTTTGAGGGTTAAGGCAGGAAAAGGGGCCGGCCAGTGCGGTTCGGATGCGTAAAAGCAACTTGCCTACAAACCAGCGGAATTGTACGTCAAATCATGCTCACACCCCCGCCAGGGGTGCAGGCACGGGTGTCGCGGCTGGAATGTCGGGCGAGAGTGCCCGACCTACAAGATGATGAGGGCGCACATGAAGCTGCTTTCCAAGTCCACGTGGCGGAAGATGAAACTCGCGGTTGCCCGGGCATGCTCCAAGTTCCCGCAGCGCAGCGGCGGCTTCTCGCTTGAGTCGATGGAAGGGCGCGCTTTGCTGAACGGAACGGTGGGGCTCGATCCGCATTTCGGGGTTGATGGCGTGGCGCTGGCCGACTTTGGCGGCTCGGACTCGGGCATGGCGATCGCGATGCAATCGGACGGCAAAGTGCTGATGGCCGGGCGCGCCTGGAACGGCAGCGAATACGACTTTGGCGTGGCGCGCTTCAATACAGATGGAACACTGGACAGCAGCTTCGGCGTGGGTGGGCTGGCGCGCACCGACCTGGGCTCGATATTTGACACGCCGTATGCGATGGCGGTTCAGACCAACGGCAGGATCGTGGTGGTCGGGCAGACCGAAGGCGAAGGCTATGACTTTGGCATGGTGCGTTTCAACACCGACGGGTCGCTCGATAGCGGCTTTGGCGTTGGCGGCAAGGTGGTCGTCGATTTTGCGGGCAGTTATGACCTGGCGTACGGCGTGGCGGTTCATGCCAGCGGCAAGATCACCATCGCCGGCACGGCGACGGACAGCGATTACCATTTCCGCTTCGGCCTGGCGCAGTTCAATGCCGACGGCTCGCTGGACAGCACTTTTGGCGACGACGGCAAGGTGATGACCGCGTTCGGCAACATGGACACGGAAGCTTATACGGTCATGTCGGTCGGGAGCGGGAAGTTCCTGGTGGCGGGATATGCGTACGATTTTGATACGGGCGGGGCGGACCTGGCGCTGGCCCGGTATAACAGCGACGGTTCGCTGGATACTTCGTTCGACGGCGACGGCATGGTGGTGACCGACGTGGGCACGTATGACGAGTCGGTACACGGACTGGCGCTGACCAGCGATGGCTCGATCATCGCGGCGGGCACGGCCGGCGGCGATTACCTGGTGGTCAAGTATTCGGCCAGCGGGCAGCTCGATATGGATTTCGGCACCGACGGCAAGGTGTTCGTGGACTATGTGGGTGGCTATGACGTGGGGCATGCGGTTGCCATGTCGGGCGAGCAGATCATGGTGGCGGGGGCGGCGGACATGCTGGGTGACATGGATTTTGGCCTGGTGCGCCTGAACGCCGACGGTTCGGCGGATGATACGTTCTGCAACGATGGGTTGCTGGCGCTGGACCTGGGCTCGTGGGATGATGAGGCGATGGGGATGGTTGTCGAGGGGAACGGCAATCTCATGATCGGCGGCTTTGCGGTCAATGGGAGCGGGGACTACGACTTCGCCGCCGTTCACTACGGAACTTTCACCGACGAAACGCCGAATCTTCCGCCGGTGGCGGACCCCGGGCTTTCGTATAGCGTCGGCGAGGGTGGGAGCGTGGGTCTGTCCGGCGCGGGGTCGCACGATGATGATGGAACGATCGTGTCCTATGAATGGGACCTGGACTATGACGGCAGCAACTTCACCGTCGATGCGACGGGGGTTGAGGCGCTCTTCTCTGCGGCCGGGCTTGATGGGCCGACGTCGCGGATGGTTGCCCTGCGGGTTACGGATGACGCCGGGTGCAGCGATGTGACAACGGTGATGGTCAACATCACCAACGCGAATCCGACGGTCAGTGCAGGCGACGACATGTCGGTCAACGAAGGATCGACGGTCGATCTGAGCGCGCTGATCAGCGATATGGGTGCGGCCGACACGCACAGCATGCTGTGGCACGTTTCGGCCAGCAACGGGCAGGTGGTCGCCGATGGGACCGGCTCGCAGATGGTCTTCGTGCCCACCGATAACGGCGTCTATACGGTGACTGTGACCGTGACGGATGATGACGGCGGCGTGGCCAGCGACAACGTGGTGGTGACGGTATTGAACGTGAATCCGACCGTCAGCGCTGGCGATGACCGAACCGTGGATGAGGGCAGCATGGTGGGCTTCAGCGGTTCGTTCAGCGATTCGGGCAACGACTCGTATTCGATCCTGTGGCAGGTGGTGGCCAGCAATGGTCAGGTTGTGGAAGATGGCCATGGGCCGGGCTTTGAGTTCAAAGCGCTTGATAACGGCACGTACACCGTGACTTATACGGTGAGCGACGATGATGGCGGCTCGGGCAGCGATGTGGTGCTGGTGACGGTCAACAATGTAGCGCCCACAGCCAACGCGGGCAGCGATGTCAGCGTTGACGAAATGAGCGGCGTGAGCCTGAGCGGCACACGCAGTGATCCGGGCGCTGATTCGATGAGCTGCCTGTGGCAGGTGGTGTCCAGCAACGGCCAGGTGGTCGCGGATGGACATGGCGATCACTTCAACTTCACGCCGGTGGACAACGGCACATACACGATTCTGTTCACTGTGAGCGACGACGATGGCGGCTCGTCATCGGATGAGCTGGTGGTGACGGTCAACAATGTGGCTCCCACGGTGGTTGCCAGCGCTGATAAGACGGCGAACGAGGGAACGTCGGTCAGCCTGTCGGCGGTTGGAAGCGATGTGACGGCCGCTGATACGCTCAGCTACCTGTGGCACGTGGTGGCCAGCAATGGGCAGGTTGTGGCGGACGCGAGCGGCGCGAACTTCAGCTTTACGCCGATGGATAACGGGACCTATACCGTCACGGTGACGGTGATGGATGACGACGGTGGGTCCTCGACGGACACAGTGATCGTTACTTCGAAGAACGTGGATCCTCGCGCGGCGGTGGCCGGTGAGGCCACGGCGGTCCGCGGCCAGGCGCGGTTGTACATGGGTGGTTATGTTGACGCCGGCGCGATGGATACGCACCAGGTTTACTGGGACTTCGGCGATGGAACGGTGGTTGGCTGGCACTCGGCTTCCGACGCAGACGCGCTGAACGAGACCCACGCCTGGACGAACACGGGCACATATAAGGTGACGATGCTGGTCCGTGACGACGATGGCGGATTGGCCAGCGCATCGCAGACGGTGAACGTGAAGGTGGTTGACCTTCAGGCGGACCCTGGCGATCCCACCAAGCTGGCCCTGGTGGTTGGCGGCACGACCGGCAATGACTCGATCGTGTTCGAGACCGGCAAATTCAAGATTGGCGTGCAGGTGTCACTCAACAGCCAACTGCTGGGACTTTTCAATCCGACCGGCCGGCTGATCGCCTTCGGGCAGGGTGGCAATGATGAGATCCAGATCGCCGGCGGCCTGGACATGGACGGCGAGTTCTGGGGCGGCGAGGGCAACGACACGCTCCGCGGCGGCAAGGGCAATGACACGCTCGTGGGCGGCGGCGGCGCCGACAAGATCATTGGCGGCGGCGGCACCGATGTGGTCTGGGCGGACAACGCAGACGTATTGGTGGATATCAAGTTTGCCAAACAGAAGACGCTCAATGCGTTCATGAAGTCGGCGGTGGTTTGAGAAACACACGGGGCGGGGCGGCATGAAGTGACGCCGCCCCGCCGGCCGCTATCGGTTTGGATTGTTGTTTGATTTTCTGCCGGGGGCAGCGATCATTCGGGTTGAGACCGAGATGACGCTGAATGTGATCCAGCCAAATAGCGGGCCGTGGTATCGCGACGGCCTGAGCTTCACCTGCACGCAGTGCGGCAACTGCTGCACTGGCGGGCCGGGGTATGTGTGGATCAGCGAGGTGGAGATTGAGCGGCTGGGGGAACATCTGAAGATCACATCTGAGGAAGTTGTGGAGAAGTATTGCCGAAAGCTTGGCGAGCGGACCAGCTTGGAGGAGAGGCGGACGGCGGGGGGGAATTACGACTGCATTTTTCTGAAGGAGGAGGCGGGGACAGGGAAGCGGACGTGCACGGTTTATCCGGCGCGGCCGCTGCAATGTCGGACGTGGCCGTTTTGGGATGGGAATTTGATGAGCAGAGAGAGCTGGGAGAGGGCGGGGCAGAAGTGTCCGGGGATGGATGGGGGGAAGAAGTATTCGCTGGAGAAGATTGAGGCGTTGCGGACGGCGGAGGATTGGCCGAAGTAGGTGCGAGAATTGTCGGTTAAGGCGCTGCTCACCTGGGACAATTCTTGGAGTGGAAGTTGGCATATGGTTTGGTTGATGAAGGTGTTTTGGGGAATAGGGGCTGCTTCGGGTTTTTATTCATGCCGCAGACGCGGGGAGAGTACCCCCCGCACCCCCGAAAATCCGTTGAGTTAACGTCACCTGCGGTGACTCACTGAAGGCAGTTCATTTCATGCGGGGGGGAGGAAGGGAGGAGGAGATTGCTGGAGGCGCAGGGGGTGGCGCTCGTGGGGCGAGCAGGCCTCAAATGCACGGGCATCCGAGTACGGCTGCCCATGCCACCCAGGAGTAAGAGAGGGAAGGGATTGGTTCAGTTCAGGTCTTTGAGTTCTTTTTTGGCGGATTCGGCGTAGGGGGTGTTGGGGAACTGGTCGATGACGGACTGATATTTTTGGCGGGCGAGGTCGGTTTTTCCGGCGGCTTTGTAGCTGCCGGCCATGCTGAGGGCGGCTTTGGCCTTGGAATCGACGGCTGCGCCGGTGGAGCGTTTTACGAACTCGGGGTCTTTTTCATATTTGGCGACTTCCTCGGCAGCGGCGGCGGCGGCGGGGGTGTTGGCGAAGGCGCTGACGATGGATTTGAACTGAGTGTAGGCCTGATCGTCCTTTTTGGCGGCCTGGAGTTTTTGCGCGGCGGTGAGGGCGTCGGCGGCGCGGGAGGCGCGCTCCTTGTCCTTCTCGGCTCGGTCGGCGGTTTCGATCTGGGCTTTGGCCTCGGGCATGGCGAGGACCGCGTTCATCCTTTTGCCTGCTTCGGCCGCGGCCGGGAGGCCGGTGAGGCGGGCGATGTCGCGGAGCCTGGTGATGGCCTGGGTGAATTCCTTCTGGTCGATGAGCTTCTCGGCATCATCCATGGCCTTGCTGGAATACTCCTCGAGCTGTTTTTGGATGGATTCGATGCGGGGGGCGAGGGTGGATTCGGATTTGGCGTCGGCCGGGAGCTTGCCGAAGCTCTTGATGGCGGCGGAATAATCGCCGCTCTTGATGGATAGCTCGGTTTTGTCGAGGGCGACGGTGGCATCGGCCAGGGACTTGGGATCAAGCAGGCGCGGGGGGTGTTCCTTGAGGATTTTGGCGAGGGGGGCGTCGATTCCGGCGGGGTGGCCTTTCCAGAGGACATCGCCGTCGGGACCGATGATGAAGGTGGCGGGGATGCCGCGCACGCCCCATTCGGTGCTGATCTTGTTCTGCCAGACTTTGCCGTCGAAATATTGGGGCCAGGTGAAGCCGAGATCGGCGGCGGTCTTGATCATCTTGTCTTTGGACTGATCGAGGCTGATGCCGAGGATGCGGACGCCTTTGGGTTGGTAATCATCCTTGAGGCGGACCATGTGGTCGGCCTCGGCCATGCAGGGGCCGCACCAGGTGGCCCAGAAATCGACCACAACGATTTTGCCGCGAAGGGCGGCGAGGCTGATGGGAGTGCCATCGACGGCCTGGAAGGAGAGGTCGGGCTTGTCGCCGACTTCGACGACGGCGTGGGAGAGGGATGGGAGTGAAAGGAGGAACGACAAAACGAGAAGAAGTCTTTTCATGGCATGAACCCGGTTGGGGTGAGATGGTTTATGGAGGTTATAGAGTAGTTTTTAAGAGAGGAGGAGGCAAGGACTATTGGGGGCGGGCAAGACAGGGGAATCGCGGATACGTTGTTTTGGCATCTCGACGGTGCAGGAGTGCGGTGCGAGGGATAGGAATATCAGCACGTGTCAGGGGGCGAAGTCACAGGGCACGGCGGCTGAAGCCGCCCCTACGACAGCAGACGGGCAGGATGCCCGTGTTACGTGAGAAGTTTGTCGGCCTGGGCGCGGATTTGGGGGCGGATTTTGTCGGCGAAGGCGGCCAGCATCCAGGGGAGGTTGATGTGGACGACGACGTCGGCGGGATTGATGTCGGCGGAGCCGCTGACGGATTGACCGAGGACGGAGAGGTTGAAGTCGAGGTGATTTTCTTTCCAGGCGTGCTCGAGTTTGGAGAATTTGCCGGCATGGTCGCGCTGGGCGTCGGCGATTCCTTTTTGGATGCGGGAGCGGACCTCGGCTTGGGTGAGCTTGTGGGGGATGGTGAGGGAGATGGTTTTGGGCATGGCAATGGTACGGGAGAAAACAGATGGGGTTCCACAACGGCGAAAGGGGCTCATAGGACGAGCGTAAAGCACGGGCATCGGAGTACCGCTGCCCATGCCACCCGAGATAAGTTCAGAGAGTTCAGGAATGGCGATGTGTTGACTGCCGAAAAGTCAGCCACGGCCCAGCTCCCGCTGCAAGTCGGCTGGATCGACAACGAAAACGTCTATTTGGCGCCGGGCCAACTCGTCCATGAAGGCGATTCGATGCAAACCGGCGATTTGAGCGGGTTTTTCCTGTGAGATTTCGCCGCGGGAGTACAGTAGACAGCACCGGCGATGCGGAGCTCGTGGACGAACTCTTCGGGGGAGCGGCGGAGGGCTGAAAAGACTTCTGGAGGCAAGTTGAGGGTGATGGTTGCCATAGTGCTCCGATGCTGGCTGTATTGTAGCGACATCCATCGTTGCCCGTTAGCAGGGCCAACGGCAAGGAATATTCTGATCTTGAC
The DNA here is from genome assembly GCA_036001665.1 of Tepidisphaeraceae bacterium. GTDB lineage: Bacteria > Planctomycetota > Phycisphaerae > Tepidisphaerales > Tepidisphaeraceae > JBGPEF01. The sequence continues at coordinate 6,217 of DASYUA010000288.1, read as the reverse complement.
ACCACTCTCCCCTCGGGGTGGAGTTATGGGTTGGTCGCGGCGGCAGGAAGCCGCGCCGGCAGGGACGTCCGCTGAAGCGGACCCTACGGAGCGCTGAGGCGTCAACTTCCAGGTGAAATGGGCAGACGGATTTTTATTACGGTGGCGGAAGTGAGTGGCGATCAGCACGCGGGCCACCTGGCGGAGCATTTGCGCGAGCTGGACCCGCACCTGGTGGTTGAGGGGCATGGTGGGCCGGAGATGGCGGAGGCGGGGGTGCTGGTGCATCATGAGACGACCAAGCGGGCGGCGATGGCATATCAGGCGGCAGCGCGAGCGGGGGAGATGTGGAAATTGTTTCGGTGGACGAGGAAATATTTCGATGAGCACCGGCCGGATTTGCAGATATGCGTGGATTCGCCGGCGATGAATTTTCATTTTGCGAAGATTGCCCATGAGCGGGGGATTCCGGTGTTGTATTACATCGCGCCGCAGCTTTGGGCGTGGCGCGAGGGGCGGATGCGGAAGCTGCGAAAGTTTGTGGATCAGGTGGCGTGCATATTGCCGTTTGAGGAGGCGTATTTTCGCAAACACGGGGTGAAGGCGACGTTTGTGGGGCACCCGCTGTTTGATGAGTTGCCGCCGGGGCGTGGGCCGAAACAAGGGCCGAGATTTCCGGAGCGAGCGCCTGTGATCGGGCTGTTGCCGGGGTCACGGAAGGCGGAGGCGGCGGCGAATTTTCCGCATTTGCTGGAGGTGGCGAAGCTGATTCGGGAGGCGTATCCGAAGATTTCGTTCGTGGTGCCGACGACGCCGGCGACGACGCCGGTGGTGGCGCGGATGGCGGAGGAGTTCAACAGGCTGATGGAAGAGGCGCGGCCGCCGCTGCCGACGGCGACGATTGGGGGAGAATATTCCGGGCGGGGGACGCTGCTGCGATATGGGGAGAGGCTGTTTGACGAGATGGTGCCGGAGTGTGATTTGTGTCTGACGGTATCGGGGACGGCGACGCTGCACGTGGCGGGGTATGGGGTGCCGATGATCGTGGTTTATCGGGGGAGCCGGATTTTGTGGCATTTGCTGGCGCGGTGGCTGGTGAAGACGCGGACATATTCGCTGGTGAATCTGCTGAATGAGTCGCGCGAGCACATCGTGCCGGAATTCGTGCCCTGGTATGGGAGCATTCGGCCGGTGGCGGAGATGGCGATCGATTATTTAAGGCATCCGCAAAAACTGGCGGAGCAGCGTGAGAAGCTGAATCGGCTGGTGAAGAAGCTGGACAATCCGGGGGCGTCGATGAACGTGGCGAGGTTGGCGCTGTCGATGATCAATGGGAACCCTCACCCGGACCCTCTCCCGGCGTACCGGGAGAGGGGGTGAAGATGTGCTATAATCGGCAGGGGCCATAAGTGTGTTGTCGATGAGGGACTAGCGATGAAATTGCATTTGGCGGGAGTGGCGGTGGGGGGGCTTTTGGGCATGTGCGCAGCGGCGGCGCCAGTCACGGCGGACAGGAATGTCCGCGCCACTGAGCGGAATGTCCGGCCGGCCACGATGCCGTATGCGACAGCGCATGAGCGGCCGCTGGAGGCGGTGGAGAGCGTGGTGGCACAGGTGGAGAATCACACGAAGTATCGGGTGGAGTTCAATGGGATTCGGCAGCGGGTGCCGGCGAATTTGTATATTCCGAAGGATGGGAAGAAATCGCATCCGGCGATTTTGCTTCAGTATGGGAGCGGGGGGAATAAGAACACCAACTATATCGTGGCGATTGCGCTGAAGGCGGTGGAGCGTGGGTTTGTGGTGATTACCATCGACATTCCCAACAAGGGGGAGCGGAAGAACAAGGCGGCGCCGCGGCTGCCGTTTGAAGGGGCGTTTGGGGAGACGCTGGGGGATTACAGCAGGGCGGTGGATTACCTGACGTCGCGGCCGGAGGTGGATAAGCAGAAGTTGGGATACGTGGGGATCAGCTGGGGGGCGATTACGGGGATTACGTTTGTGGCGCACGATCCGCGGATCAAGGTGATGGCGTCGCTGGTGGGGGGCGGGAATTTTCTGGGGTGGCTGCCGCCGGAAACGGTGACGGCGGAGGCGAAGGCGGCGGTGGAGGAGTTTGATCCGGTTTATCACGTCAAGTTCATTGCGCCGCGGCCGCTGCTGCTGCTGAATGTGACGAAGGATGTGATGGTGCCGCATTTCATGTCGGAGTCGCTGCACAAGGCGGCGGGGGAGGGGGCGAAGAAGGTGTGGCTGGAGACGGATCATTTCTTTTCGACGGTGGACCGGGGGAAGACGGCGGAGATGGTGATTGAGTTTGTGGAGGATCACCTGAAGGGGTGAGTGACCTATCGAGGAGTCAATCATGGCCATAAGAAACCTCATACGCCGCCGCCCGAGCGAATTTCGCCAAACTCTGTGAGCGAGGGGGGCGAAACAGGAAGTGGTGATTATCCATCGAGCGGGTGGAGAGGATGTCGCGCTGGTGTCGGCTTCGGAATTGAATGGGATTGCCGAGACGGCGCATCTGCTGCGGTCGCCGCGGAATAAAGAGCGGCTTTTGCGGACGCTGAAGCGGGCGAAGTGTTCTCGGGCCAATCCACACAAAATGAACAGCGGGCGGGACACTGGCAGCAAGCTGCCAGTGGCACGATAAGATTCATCTGGACAAATTTGGTGGGTTAATGAACTTTTTGGGGTCGCAGTGGGACTTCATGGGTGGTGGCGCGCATGGCGGATTCGCAGGCGAAGGTGGAGGGGTGGTACCGGGACCATGGGGGTGTGTTGCTGCGCTATCTGGGGCGGAGATTTGGCAGGGATGGGGCGGATGATTTGCTTCAGGAGACATTTGTGCGGGCGCTGCGAAGGCCGCAGTTGCGGGGGGAGGCGGTGTCGGCGCGGGCGTGGCTGTTTGGGATTGCGCGGCACGTGGGGTTGAGCGCGTTTCGAAGAAAGAGGGTGATGCAGGAGTTGCCGGAGGGGGTGGAGGCGCGCGGGGAGGAGATTGATCCGAGGATTGTCGCGATGCGGGAGGCGATTGGGAGATTGCCGGAGGGGCTGCGGGAGACATTGGAATTGAGATTGGCGGATGATTTGAGCTATGAGGAGATCGCGGCGGTGCTGGGGATTCCGCTGGGGACGGTGAGGTCGAGGTTGCACCATGCGGTGAAGAAATTGCGTGAGGAGATGAAGGAATGAGGAGCACTGGCAGCAAGCTGCCAGTGGCACGGGGAAGCAAAGAAGTTGCGTGAGGAGATGTGCCATGAATGAAGCGACACTGGAACGATTGATGCTGGATGCGGCGCTGGGGGCGCTAAATGAGGATGTGCAGGAGTTGCTGATGGCGCATCTGGCGGGGGATGAGAAGAAAGCTCGTGAGACGGATGAATTGCGGACATTGGTAGAGAAGGCGCGGGAGGCGATGCGAGAGAAATGCCCGGCACAGCCGGACCTACGAGTTGTCGGGAAGCGATTGAAGATGGAACGGATGATTGCCTGGGGCGGGAGAATTGTGGCGATGGCGGCGTGTTTACTAATCGGTTTCGGTATTGCGCGGATGCGGCCAGCGCGGCAGGTTGAGGTGGTGGTGTGGGAGAAGCCGGCGAATCCGCAGGTGGTGGCGGTGAATGTTGCGCGAGCGGGGCAGGATGGGGAGCTTTGGTCGGCGCAGCGGGTTTACCGGAACGCGATCGAGGCGAATCGCTCGGAGAAGGTTAATCCGGCGTTTCGCAGGCTGATCCATAACTGAGATTTGGAGCGTCTATGAAAACCCTGGTGAGAAGTGTGCTGATAGTGCTGGTGCTGGCCATGATTGGCTGCGATCCGGACCAGGTGGTGATCTGGTCGGCGGATGGGAGCAAGGCGGTGGTGATTGGCACGGATGGGCTGCACCTTTGTGATCCGGCCGGGAAGCTGACGCCGCTGCTGGTGAAGGATGTGCGGAAGGCGGCTTGGTTTGGCGATTCGAGTCACATCGTGGCGGCGCGGGAGATGAAGGTGGCGAGCTGGAAGGAGGCGGCGAAATACCTCGAGCCGGAGCGGATCAAGCGGCTGGAGGTGGAGGGGGAGAAGCTTTTCAAGGAGATGATGGCACAGCCCGATCCGCTGGATGAATGGGCGTCGCGGTTGATCGGATCGGCGGAGGGGCCGGGTTATGGGGATTTTGTGGGGATGGTTTTGTACATCGGGGATCGGCACGCGGATGAGCTGAAGAAGAGAATGACGGAGGAGGAATGGAAGAAGCTTCAGGATGGGGAGGGGGCGTCGATCATGGTCATTCAGATGTATGAGGTGGGCGGGAATGAGGCGAAGGAAGGATTGATGCTGGCCTCAACGTTTTCAAAGATCACGGAGCTGCGGCCGTCGCCGAACGGGAAGGTTTTGGGATATGTGGTGGGGGAGGGGGAAAAGGAATTGTGCGCGGTTTACGTGGTTCCGACGGATGGGACAGCGCAGCCGCGGAAGGTGGCGGATCTGTGCGCGCGATTCGTGGATTGGTCGGCCGATGGCAGGTATCTGGCTTATGCGCGGGCGAATCCGCCGAAGGCGTTGGTGGAGGACACGCTGCGGCTGGGGACGCTGCGAAGGATGCAGGTTTGCGAGGCGGATGGAAATTTGAAGGCGCAGGGGATTGAGGATGAGGTGAAGAAGGTGAAGGGGGCGGATGGGAATATTCAGACGACGCCGTCGCCGGCGGAGTCTTTGGCGGGGATCATTTTCAATGAGTGGACCAAGGTGCGCTATCTGCGCGATGGGCGAATTGTCTTCGTTAGCGGGGAAGTGAGCCTGCCGGTGGCGAGCGATGATACGCCGACGAAACTTTCACTCTTCTCGATCGATCCGGTGCGACAGGCGACGGTGACGCGGCTGTTTTCGCGGCGGGTTGAGGGAGAGGTGGGTGATGCGATGCAGCATTTTGAGATCAATCCGGATCAGACATCGGTGGCGATCCCGGGGAGCGATGGGCGGATGACGGTGGTGTCGCTCAATGGCGGGAAGGTGACGGAAGTGGTTCGGGCGGAGGGGAAGAAGCTTTTCATGGCGCCCAGTTGGCGGACGAGCGATGAATTGTGCTTTGCGATCGGAAACAAAGCCGACCCGCAGAACCAGAATCAGCGGCCGGCGGAGGTGTATTTATGGCGGCCGGGGGGAGAGACCCGGTGCATCAGCAAGGAATGGCCGGAGGAGGTGGTGGCGGTGTTGAAGCAGAATTGAGAAGTCATATCCAGACGAGACGGGCGGAGGCGCGGCTGGTGATTGATCGGCGACATTATGCGTCGCTCCAGTGAATCACGTAAATCGTGAGATGGATTAAGACGATCTGGCAAAATATGAAGTGCCGAGTTGAGTAGGCTTGCCAGGTGTCCCATGCGTTCAAACATTGACGGGGAGAGGGCTCGCTTTCCAGTGAGCTCGCTGGGGGCGGTGCTGTTATTGACCCTGGTGTTGATCGGGGGCATGGCCTGGCAGTTGTGGCAGTCGTACAAAGCGGCCAGGGACTTTCAGGACCGGGAGGCGCGGCTGCTGGAGCGGCGCGGGGTCATCATGCACCTCGATGAAGTGCTGACCATGTCAGCGCGCATGGCGGCGGCGACGGGCGATCTGAAATGGGAGGAGCGTTACCGGGCGTTTGAGGGTCCGCTGGATGAGGCGATTGGGGGGATGATCCGGCTGGTTCCCCAGTTGAAGGAAGTGGAAGGGGCAAAACAGACCAACGAGGCCAACCTTCGGCTGGTGGAGATGGAAAACAAGGCGTTTGAACTGACCAAGCAGGGGGCGCGTGAGCAGGCGGCGTCGTTGCTGGCCGGCGCGCAATATGAGGAGCAGAAGAAGATATACGCCGAGGGGATGCAGCGGATGATGTTGGTGATGGTGGGGCGGATCGACGAAAGCATGCATTGGCAGCGGCGGCGGGCGTTGGTGGCGGCGGGGGTTGCGCCGGTGACATTTCCGGTGCTGCTGATGCTCTGGTGGCGGGTATTGCGCTCAGCGCGACAGCACCTAATCGAGCGGAAGCGCCATGAGGAGCTGGTGGAGCGGGCGCAACGCGAGCTGGAAGCGGCCAATGCGGGGCTGGAGGCGCGGGTCAAGGAACGAACCAGGCAGTTGGAAGAGGCGCACCGGAAGCTGGTGGATACAGCGCGGCAGGCGGGGATGGCGGAGGTGGCGACGGGGGTGCTGCACAACGTGGGCAATGCGCTCAACAGCGTCAATATTTCCGCCAATGTTGTGAGCCAGA
>DASYUA010000287.1:0-41889 GCA_036001665.1 Tepidisphaeraceae bacterium | reverse complement strand
GGCGCGGGCGGGGGGAGGGGAATTGGCGGCGCTGCGGGAGAAGAAGGATCGGGGGGAGGCGATGCGGGTGATGGGGGAGGGGGCGGTGAAGGTGGTGAAGAGACTTTTTGAGGAGGGGAAGTTTGAGGGGATCATCGGGATGGGAGGGAGCGGGGGGACGAGCGTGATTACGCCGGCGATGAGGGGTTTGCCGATTGGGGTGCCGAAGGTTTGCGTGAGCACGATGGCGAGTGGGAATACTTCGCCGTATGTGGGGGCGAAGGATGTGGTGCTGTTTCCGTCGATTGTGGATGTGGCGGGGATTAATCGGATATCGAGGATTATTTATTCGAGGGCGGCGGGGGCGATTTGCGGGATGGTGGAAGGCGGACAAGAATGTCCGCCCCACCAAGAATGTCCGCCCCACCAGCGGACAGGAATGTCCGCTCCACCGGGGCAAGCTCAACTTCCAACGTCCAAAGACGACCCTCACCCTGGCCCTCTCCCGGAGTACCGGGAGAGGGAAGAAGAGGGAGGTGGGCGGCGCCCACCCTACGTTCTCGAGGAGCACCGGGAGAGGGGAAAAATCGACCGGCCGATTATTGCGGCGACGATGTTTGGGAATACGACGGAGTGTGTGAATGCGTGTCGGGAGGCGTTGGGGGCGGCGGGGTATGAGGTGCTGGTGTTTCATGCGACGGGAGTTGGGGGGAGGACGATGGAGTCGTTGGTGGAGGAAGGGTTGGTGGATGGGGTTTTGGATATTACGACGACGGAATGGGCGGATGAGGTGGCGGGAGGGGTGATGAGCGCGGGGGTGGATCGGTTGAGTGGGCCGGGGAGGAAGGGTGTGCCGCATTTGATCGCGCCGGGATGCGTGGATATGGCGAATTTTGGGCCGATGGAGAGCGTGCCGGAGAAATTTAAGAGAGAGAAGCGGCTTTTTTATCCGTGGAATCCGGCGGTGACGCTGATGCGGACGAATGTGGAGGAAAACCTGCGGATGGGGGAGATTTTTGCGGGGAAGGCGAATGAGGCGAAGGGGCCGGTGGCGTTTTTGATTCCGTTGCGGGGGGTTTCGATATTGGATGGGGATGGGCAGGTGTTTTGTGATCGGGAGGCGGATGGGGCGATGTTTGAGGCGATCAAGAAGAATCTGCGGGGGGACATTCCGGTGGTGGAGATGGATGTGAACATCAATGATCCAAAATTCGCCGCGAAGGCGGTGGAGATGATGTTGGAGATGGTGGGGAGGCGGTAGATGTGGGTCAACGTGGGGAGTGGCTATCTGGTATATACCAGCGCCCTTCAATCCGTGAATTCATAGTGAGAGGAAACTGGAATGCGGTTCATCAGAAGATGGTGTGCTGGGTTGGCCGTTGCGATGGGAAGTGTCGCCTTGGGACAGGTATCGCCGGAGGCGAGCATCAAGACGTTTAAGGTTGCGGAGGGGGTGGAATGTACGTTGTTTGCCGCGGAGCCGATGCTGGTGAATCCGTGTGATATTGATGTGGATGCGATGGGGAGGGTTTGGGTTTGTGAGGGGGCGAACTATCGGCAGTGGGCCAAGCCGCCGCTGCGGCCGGAGGGGGATCGGATTGTGATTCTGGAAGATACGGATGGGGATGGGAGGGCGGACAAGTCAACCGTTTTCTATCAGGGACTGGAGATCAATTCAGCGCTGGGGATTTGTGTGCTGGGCAACCGGGTGCTGGTGTCGTGCTCGCCGAACATTTTTTTGTTCACGGATACGGATGGGGATGGGAAGGCGGACAAGAAGGAAGTCATTTTCTCGGGGATCAGCGGGTTTCAGCACGATCATGGGGCGCACACGTTTGTTTTTGGGCCGGATGGGAAGATTTATTTCAATCTGGGGAATGAGGGGAGGCAGTTGAAGACGCCGGAGGGGAAGGATGTGGTGGATGTGGCGGGGAACGTGGTGGCGGCGAATCGGAAGATGGATGCTGGGAGCCGGTCGGGGCCGTATCGGCAGGGGATGGTGTTTCGGATGAACCCGCCGTGGGAGGGGAAGCTGGAGCTGGAGACGCTGGGGTGGAATTTTCGGAACAACTATGAAGTGAATGTGGATTCGTTTGGGACGATGTGGCAGTCGGACAATGATGATGATGGGAACATGGGGGTGCGGATTAATTATGTGATGGAGTTTGGGAATTATGGGTACACGGATGAAATGACCGGGGCGGGGTGGCAGCAGAAGCGGACGGACATGGAGGTGGATGCGGCCGGGAAGCAGGACAAGCCGAGGCAGCACTGGCACCAGAATTCGCCGGGGGTGGTGCCGAACCTGCTGGGGACGGGGAATGGGTCGCCGTGCGGGATTTGTGTTTATGAAGGGGATTTGCTGCCGGAGATTTTCCGGGGGCAGATGATTCACTGCGATGCGGGGCCGAATGTGGTGCGGGCGTATCCGGTGGTGAAGGATGGGGCGGGATATAAGGCGAGCACCGCGCCGCTGATCATTGGGGGGGACAAGTGGTTTCGGCCGTCGGATGTGTGTACCGCGCCGGATGGGTCGGTGATGGTTTCGGACTGGTATGACCCGGGAGTGGGGGGACATGCGATGGGGGACAACAAGGCGGACAGCTTGAAGGGGAGGATTTTTCGACTGGCGCCGCCGGGGAAGAAGTACCAGGCGCCGGAGTTGTCGGTGAGCAATGCCCAGGGGGCGGCGGAGGCGCTGCGCTCGCCGAATCTGGCGAGGAGATCTCTGGGGTGGGTGGCGTTGCACGAGATGGGGGAGAAGGCGGAGGGGGAGTTGAAGAAATTGTGGGGGGATGCGAATCCGCGGATTCGGGCTCGGGCGATTCATTTGCTGGCGAGAATTCCGGGGAAGTCAGAGCAGTATCTGAACGCGGCGATTGAGGATCAGGATGCGGACATGCGGATTTGCGGAGTGCGGATTGCGCGCGAGCTGAAGCTGGATGTGATTCCGGTGGTGCGGCAGTTGGTGAATGATTCATCGGCGGCGGTGAGGAGGGATTGCGCGATTGCGCTTCGGCACAGCAAGTCGCCGGCGGCGGCGGATTTGTGGGCCGATCTGGCGATGAAACATGATGGGAAGGACCGGTGGTATCTGGAGGCGCTGGGGATTGGGGCGGATGGGAATGAGGATGGGTATTTTGATGCGTTGATGGCCAAGGCCGGGAGCAAGTTGATTTTTACGCCGGCGGGACGGGACGTGGTGTGGCGGTCGCGGGCGAAGAAGGCGGCCGGGTTGTTGGCGATCATCATCGCCAGTCCGGAGACGAAGGGGGCGGAGCGGGCGCGGTATTTCAGGGCGTTTGATTTTCACAGCGGGCCGGAGAAGGAGGAGGCACTGCTGGAATTGCTGGATAACAAGCTGGCCAAGCTGGACAACGCAGCGCTGGCGGAGACGGTGACGCGGTTGAAGGGGCGGAATGATGCGCGGGTAAAGCCGATCGTGGACCGGGTGTTGAGCGCGGCCGCGGGAAAGCCGGAATTTGTGGAGCTGGTGGAACAGTTTGATGTGAAGGATCGGAATGAGGAGGTGCTGGCGGTGGTGCTGGCGAATCCGGCGGGGCAGTCGGCGGCGAGCGGGGTGCGGGTGTTGATGAAGAACGGGGGAGGCGGGTTGCTGGAGAGGGCGCTGGCCGGACCGGAGGGAGATAAGCTGGCGATGGCGCTGGGATCTTCGCCGGAGAAGGCAGTGGCGGAGATGTTGGCCGGTTTGGTGAGGGATGAGGGGAGGACGCTGGCCGCGCGGAAGGCAGCGGTGCGGGCGATGGCGAAGAGCACGTCGGGGGCGCGCGGATTATTAGGGATGATTCGCAATGGGGCGCTGGGGGCGGATTTGAAGAGTGTGGCGGCGAGTGAGTTGCACATTTCGACGGATGCGAAGATTCGGGCGGATGCGGCGGCGCTGATGCCGTTGCCGCCGACGAAAGATGGGCAGGCGCTGCCGCCGATCGCGAAGTTGATGCAGATGAAGGGGGATGCGGGAAGGGGGCGGGAGGTTTATAAGAGTGTTTGCATTCAGTGTCACCAGGTAGGGAACGAGGGGACGAATTTTGGGCCGGCATTGACGGAGGTGGGGGACAAGTTGTCGCGCGAGGCGATGTATACGGCGATTCTGTATCCGAGCGCGGGAATCGAGCACAATTACCAGGGACAGATCGTGAAGATCAAGGGCGGGGATGAATTGGTGGGGATTGTGCAGAGCGAGACGGCGGAGGAGATCCAGTTGAGGATTGCGGGAGGGATTGTGATGCCGATCAAGAAGGGCAATATTGTGAGCCGGCGTGAGCAGAAGGAATCGATCATGCCGGAGGATTTGCAGAAGGGGATGACGGTGGGGGAATTGGGGGATTTGGTGGAGTATTTGGTGAGCCTGAAGAAAAAATGACCAATGACCAATGACCAAAGAATGACCAATGACTCAATGACCAAGAGAATGAAGGAGCCACAAATGAGAAGCGGAATCCTGTTGGGGTTGGGAATGATATTGGTAGGCGCGGTGTTTTGCTTTGGGGAGGAGAAGAAGATCGATGCGCCGAAGAATGATCAGGGGGCTCATGTTTTGTTTAATGGGAAGGATTTGGCGGGGTGGGATGGGAATCCGAAGTTCTGGTCGGTGAAGGATGGGGTGATTACGGGGATGACGACGAAAGAGGAGCCGACGAAGGGGAACACGTTTTTGATCTGGAAGGGTGGGACGCTGAAGGATTTTGAGTTGCGGGTGATGTGGCGGCTGGAGAATCATAATTCGGGGATTCAGTATCGCAGCAAGGACCGGGGGAACTGGGTGGTGAATGGGTATCAGGCGGACATCGCGGACAATGATTTTCTGGGGATTCTTTATGAGGAGGGGGGAAGAGGAATTTTGGCGAACGTGGGGGAGAAGGTGACGATTCCGGCCGGGGGAAAGCCGCAGAAGACGGGGACGGTGGGGGAGAAGGCGGACATCAAGAAGGGGGTCAATCACAAAGAGTGGAATGAGTATGTGATCATCTGCAAGGGGAATCACATCGAGCAGAAGCTGAATGGGAAGACGACGGTGGATGTGATGGATGATGATGCGGCGAAGCGGGCGATGGAAGGGATACTGGCGTTTCAACTGCACGCGGGGCCGCCGATGGTGGTGCAGTTTAAGGAAGTAACTTTGAAAGTGCTGGAGTGATCATGAGCGGCGACGAGGTGGCTTTTTGAGCTTGCCACCGCTGCCGTTGAGTTGTTCGATGCGCTCGATAAGGCGGTAGGCAATCACATCGTAACCGCCCGCATCCTGCGCATGCGGACGCAGCCGGTGAACCACCAACAGCGCGTTATCTTGTAGCCAAGCAGTTGTAGGGTCATAGATGTCCATGACCTTCTCACTGGACAAGTGTAGCCGCAATGGCATGAACGGCTCGCGGTGGATTTCCTGACGCAAGCCCTCTCTGGTCATGCTTCTATTCTAACAGATCCTCGTCTATCCTTCTGCGCATGTCCTTTCCACGGCATCAGATTTTGGCGCGGCTTCGGGAGTTGGTGGCGAAGCGGGTGCCGATTATTGGGGGAGGGGCGGGGACGGGGATCAGCGCGAAGTTTGAGGAGGAGGGAGGGATCGATCTGATTGTGATTTATAACTCGGGGAGGTTTCGGATGGCGGGGAGGGGGTCGCTGGCGGGGATGATGCCTTATGGGGATGCGAATGCGATTGTGATGGAGATGGCGGCGGAGGTTTTGACGGTGGTGAAAAAGACGCCGGTGCTGGCGGGGGTTTGCGGGACCGATCCGTTTCGGCAGATGCCGCAGTTTTTGAAGCAGATCAAGGAGATTGGGTTTTCGGGGGTGCAGAATTTTCCGACGGTGGGGCTGATCGATGGGAACTTCCGGCAGAACCTGGAGGAGACGGGGATGGGGTATCAACTGGAAGTGGAGATGATCCGGTTGGCGCGGCAGATGGAGCTGTTCACGTCGCCGTATGCGTTCAACGCGGCCGAGGCGAGGGCGATGGCAGAGGCGGGGGCGGATGTGGTGGTAGTACACGCGGGATTGACGACCAAGGGATCGATTGGGGCGTCAACAGCACTGACGCTGGAGCAGTGCGTGGGTTTTGTGCAGGGGGTGGCGGATGCGGCCAAGGCGGTGCATCCGGAGGTGATCGTTTTGTGTCATGGGGGCCCGATTTCGATGCCGGAAGATGCGGAATTTATTTTGCACCGGACGCGCGGGGTGGATGGGTTTTATGGGGCATCGAGCATGGAGAGATTGCCGGTGGAGAGGGCGATTACTTCGCAGATTCGGCAGTTCAAGGCAATTCAATTCAAATAGGGTTCGGGGTTCGGGGTTCGGGGTTCAGGCGGGAGAGAATTCAGAATAAAAAAAGAAGGCCGGCGGGTGGTCCGTCGGCCGAGGCGCGTTCGAAAAATCGTTGGGGATTTATTTGCGGCGGGAGCGGTGGAGGAGGGCGAGGGAGCCGAGTGCGAGGGAGAGGAGGGAGGAAGGTTCGGGGACGGGGTTGGCGGTGAATTGGCTGGTGATGGCGGCCTGATCGCCGGGGGTGACGTTGAAGTGGAGCTTGATGCCGATGTCGGTGGTCACAGCTCCGCCGGCCACAGGGATGGGGAGGCCAAAGCGATCGGTGGTGACGGCCGAATCGAAGGAGGGAGCCGACAGGGCGAAGGGATGGTCGAGGAGTTTTTTGACGGTGCTGCCATCGATGAGGGCGGAATAGATTGGATCGGGGGCCGTGCTGGCGACGATGGCCGGGGTGGCGTCGGCGGTGGCGGTGAGGCCGACAGAACCATTGAGCAGTGAGGGGCTGAAGGCCGGCGCGACGGGGAGGGTGAAGGTGAAGGTGTAATCCTGAGTCGTGGCGAGCGTGTTGCGGATGGTGACATTCCCGAAAACGGAGGGATCGGGCTCGATGACGAACTGGAGGGTCATTTCGTAGCCGTGCTGGTTGTAGGTGCCATCGATCTGGTACTTCCACTTGTCGCCATCGGGGATGGGGGTGACGGTGCCGAGGAGTGGATAGGAGGCGGTGGCGCCCACCTGCATGATCATATGGAAATCTGGCGCGGGGGGGGCGACGATGGCGGCGCTGGCAATGCCCGCGAAGCTCAGAAGAATTAGAATCGAAGCGACGTATTTAGAAGAACGCGACAACAGCATACTCACTCCCGTTTCCCAGACCGAACACCATGCCAAATGCCCTCGGCCTCGATGGCCAGACATGCGAAGACAACAATGAATATACACGCCGGCTGATACGGAGCAAGGAAAAACGGAAGAATCGTTACGAATTGCCCATTCCTCCATTTATCCAAAGGTGCCCGAATGCGCGACTTGTGCGCTTAGAGAACCGAAAATCTAATTCGGACGCCTTGTTGCTTCGACTGCGCTACAAGCTGGATGAAATGACCGCGCGAATAGCGCCAGCCCTCAAAGAGTAAATGTCGGGAGGGGGGCAATGCATTGCCGGGGTTTGGTCATGTAATTAACATGGTGCGGATTCATCTGGCATTGGTGGTATTCGGCGGAGGCACATGCGCGGCCGGATTTTGATGCAATTGGGTTTCTGGATTGGCAGTTGCGCGTTTTGCGGAGCGGTTTGGGGCGCTTCGGATGGGGTGGGGATGCGGCCGGCGAGTCGGCCGGTTTTGCAGCATGTGCCGGATGAGCCAGGGCAGGCGCGGGCGGAGCGGATGGTGAGGGAGGTGTATGCGAAGGAGTTGGCGTCGCGGGAGGCGGGGGCGAGGCGGGAGTTGGCGCAGAGGATGATCGGGCAGGCGATGGAGAGCGGGGATGATACGGCAGCGCGATTTGTATTGCTGCGGGAGGCGCGGGATGTGGCGGCGGGGGTGGGGGATGCGTTTTTGGCGAAGAAGGCGATCGGGGTGATGGGGAAATATTATGCGGTGAGCGAGACGAGGATGGTGCTGGGGGCGATGAATAGTGCGCTGGCGGCGGCGGGCAGCGCGGAGGGTTGGGGGGCGGTGGCGCAGGTTTGCCTGGGGGCGGTGGATCGGGCGATTCTGGAAGATGATTATGCGACGGCGACGAAGTTGATGAATATCGCGGAGGCGGCGGCGGGGAAAACGAAGAATGCGGGGCTGGGGGAGCGGGTGAAAGAGAGGAGCAGGCAGGTCGCGGCTATTTATCAGGAGTGGCAGGTTGTTGAGAAGGAGCGGGAGCGGTTGAAGCGTGATGGGGAGGATGGGGAGGCATGCGCGCGGGTGGGGAGATTTCTTTGTCTCTATAAAGGGGATTGGAACGGGGGATTGCCGCTGGTTGCGAAGGGGGCGGAGAGTGGGTTGAAGAATTTGGCGCGGGAGGATCTGGCGGCCGGTGGTGATGCACGGAGGAGATTGGCGGTGGGGGATGGGTGGTGGGAGTTGGCGCAGAATCAGGCGTGGCTGGCGCGGAGGCATTTGCGGGAGCGGGCGGCGTGGTGGTATCGGCAGGTGCCGGGGGAGTTGAATGGGATACATCGGTCGATTGTGGATAAGCGAATCGAGGCGGTGGAGCTGGAGGGATTGGCGGAGCAGGATTTGATGCCGGGGTTGGGGGTGGAGTTGTTCAAAGGGATGGATTTCAAGCAGTGCGTGAAGAGGCGGGTGGATGATCAGATTAATTTTGACTGGGGGGCGGATGCGCCGGATGCGGCGGTGGGGAAGGACAATTTTGGGATGAGGTGGAGCGGAGTGATTCGGCCGACGCGGGCGGGGAATTATGAACTGGTGGTGTTGGCGAATACGGGGGTGAGGTTGTGGGTGGATGAGAAGCTGGTGGTGGAGAATGGGAATTTGGCGCGGATGAGAAATGGGGTGAGGGTGAAAGTTCAATTGGAAGAGGGGTTGCACGGGATTCGGGTGGAGTATTGGGACACGTCGGGGACAGCGCGGATGAAATTGTTGTGGAGAAGGCCGGGGGCGGCGAAGGATGAGGTGATTCCGGCGGGGGTGTTCTTTCATGAGGGATCGGTCATTCTGCCGGAGGGACAATGAAGCGAATGGCGATGGCGGCGATTCTGCTGGTTTTGGTGGGAGCGGGACCGGCCACCGCGCCGGGGGATGTGGAGGAGTTGAGACAGAAGGCGTTGTCGGAAGATTTTAATGTGAGCAGGGTGGGGTTGAAGGCGCTGGTGGCGAAGGGGGCGGGGGCGCGGCCGGTGGTCAGGGAAGTGGTGAGGGAGTTGTTGACGCGGGACAAGGCGAAGGTGGTGGAGAATGCGGGATTGCTGGGGGATGTGACGAAGTACAAAGAGATTGATGAGAGATGGGCGGTGCAGAGGAGGTTGGCGAGGGAGAACATCGGGGTGCTGGAGCGGGAAAAGACGGTTCGGGAGGCGGCGGAGAATTACCGGTTGCTGGGGGAGATGTGGAAGGAGAACGGGGCGCGGCTGAGGAGTGAGATTTTTGATGCGATGAAGCGGAGGCCGGAGTTGCTGGGGATTTGGCGGCAGACGCCGACGCCGGCGGGGGAGAATCCGTTTCTGGCGGGGGAGGAAGTGAAGTTGATTGCGCTGGGGGAGAAGGGGATGGGGATGACGTTGGCGGCGGCGAGCAGTCTGACGCCGGCGACGGAGCGGAATGAGCCGAAGGATGGGGGGAAATGGAGTTTCTGGTTTTATCGCGCGTGCCGGCAGGTGGAGGCGTACAACGCGGGGTTTGAGCATTTGCTGGACAAGGAGGAGATGGCCAATGCGCGGGCGACGAATGCGTATCGGGAGGCGCTGGGGGTGATGCCGGTGGAATTGGATGCGCGGCTGATCCAGGCAGCGCGGCGGCACAGCAAGGAGATGGTGGAACTGAAATATTTTTCGCATCACTCGCCGAATGAAGCGGAGAAGGATTTTCCGAGGAGGTATAAGAATGCGGGTTTCATGCATTTGGGGAGTGAGAACATTGCGATGGGGAGAATTTCGGGTGAGGTGGTTTTTAAGCAGTGGTTTGAGAGTCCGGGGCATCATGTGAACATGGTGCGAATTGAGAACACTTCAATTGGGGTGGGGAGGTGGAAAAATTTTTGGACGCAGAATTTTGGGAGCGGGCCGAGGATGATGCTGGGGAGTGAGGTGGAGAGGAATCGGGTGGCGGTGCGGGGAGAGATTGTGAAGCCGGATATGAATGTGGAGCGGGAGGAGGAGAGGAGGGGGTTGCCGGGATTGCCGGGGGAGTTGTTTGAGAGGCGGGGGTTGGAGGAGGATAAGTAATTGTGGAGTTCTTGAATTTGAGGATCGCAAGGCGATATGAGATTTTTTGATCTGGGTTTGAATGCGCGGATGCAGGAGGAAAAGATGGATGAGTACATCCTTCTTCTCCTCCCGCACCCACCTCATCACCCTTGAATTGCGGGGAGGAAAGGGAGGGAGAGGGGTTGCAGGAGGCGCAGGGGCTGGCGCGAGACGGAACTCGCTGGCTCTCCGGTGCCCGGCCCTCACGACCCAGCCAAGCGGACAGGTAGCGGGGTATGACGACGGCGGGGGCAAGTTAGTCCAAGGATGCGCAGTGAGTGCAGGTAACGCGTCGGGTGGCGATCAACAGAAGTTGAAGGTGAGACGATGAGTTTCTGGCTCACGACACACTCCTCATCATTCACCAAGTCATCCGTGGAACATATATCTGAGAGATCGATTCAAGCCGGCGCTGGGGAGCAGGATAGCGATCGGTGATTGTGTGGCGTTTTATGAGTTGAAGGGTGCGGGGACGGGATGGCAGGGAGTCGTTGGATTTGCGCGTGTAAGCGGCGCGATTCAGCGGAATACGCATCGCGAGGGAAGTTCCGAAGAGGGTGGTGTCAGGCGGCTGCGAGGGATTTTTTCAGGTGGTCGGCTCGTTGCACGACGTTTTCGAGGCGGTCGGTGGCGGAGCGGAGGGGGGTGAGGAGTTCGTTGAGCCATTCGATGGCCTGGCCGGGGAGGCTGAGGGTGGGGTCGGTGTGGGGGGATTCTTTCCAGCGGTAGAGGAATTTGTCGATGCGGCGCTGGGTGTCCCAGCGGAGGATGAGCCAGAGGAGGGTGTAGTAGATGGCCAGGAAGGCGACGGTTTTGAGGAGGTAGGTGACGCCCAGGAGGCGGACGGCGAGGAGAGTCAGATCGCGCATCGGGTGGCCGCTGAGGAGGGATTCGAGGAGGGGTTGGATGATGGGGAACCAGAGGAGGGCGCCGATGGTGAGGAGGGTACGGAAGAAGGCGCTGATGAAGCCGCTGACGCCGAGTTGCTCGCGGAGGCGGGAGCGCTGGCGCTCGACGGTGGAGCTGAGGCGGCGGCGGAGGTCTGATTCGGCGGATTGGGCGGGCATGGTTTCCCAGAGTTTCCAATTGGAATAGAGGCGGGCGATGGCGGGGTAGGATTGGTGGAGGAAGGCGAAGGTGGATTGGAGGATGGCGGCGGCGGAGCGGCCGGGGGTGGCGGGGTCGATGATGTCGCCGCGGGTGGTGGGGAGGGATTGGAGGTGGGCGCTGACCATAGATTCGGGGCTTTCGAGGGCGAACTGATGGGGGAGAGGAAGACGGCGGCGGGCGAGGGAGACGAGGGGGGAGAGGAGAATGTGAAGGAGGTTGACGATGGGCCACCTGGCGACGCGTTTTTCCATCAGCTCGTCGGCGAGGGCCATGCGGTAGGCGGGATCTTCAAGTAAACGGGGGACGACGGATTCGAGCAGGGGCGTGCCGAGGCGGGCGGCGACTTCTTCTTCGGCGGCAGCGCTGAGTCGCTTCATGGATTCAAGGCGATGGTCGAGGTCCTGGCGGGAGACCCAGTCGGCGATGGAGAGGCCCTGGCGTTGGAGGGCGTTTTGGCGGGAGGTGTCAACGGATTTTTCGGAGCGTTCTTCGGAGAGAAGTTTACGCAGGGCGGGAAGGTCGTGGCGGTCGGGGTGGATGGCGCTGAGGAGCCAGATTTGAGGGGGTTTGATCTTGAGGAGAGAGGAAACGCGCTTGGAATAGTCTTCGGATAGTTCGCGGGCGGCGGAGTCGGCGGCGGCGGAGTCGGCGGCCGGGCCGGTGAGCTGATCGACTTTGTTGAGGGAGAAGATGAAATTTTGCGGGGCGTTGCCGAGGGCGACGGTGGCGAGGAGCTCCTGGGGCTGTTTGTCGGCGTATTTTTCGACGCTCTGCATCCAGATGGGGAAGAGGACGTGGCGGAGGATGCGGCGGGTGAGCTCGACGTGGGCGCGATAGTGGCTGTCGATGTCGGGGAGGTCGAGGAGGACCTGGCGGCGGAGGGGATCGATGCGGTGGGTCACGATGCGGAATTGGCCGGGTGCTTCGCGCTGGAGGAGAGTGGCGACGTTCTGTTTTTGGTCTTCGTGGGCATAGGCGACGGCGGTTTCGGTGCCGGGGCCGAAGCTGGTGCGGGGGGTGATTTCCTGGCCGACGAGAGCGTTGACGAGGGCGCTTTTGCCGACGTCCTTGCCGCCGATGATGGCGATGAGATACATCTGATCGCGGGGGGCGTGGAGGGCGGCATCGCCGAGGACGGGCGCATCTTCTTCCATCAGGGCGGGGGCGGGAGCGCCGGTGAGGTCGCGGATTTCATCGACGAGCTGCTGATACTCATTGAGCATGGGCGGCCTCCGATGAAAGTTCGGCGAGGGCATTGGCATGGCGCTCGAGCTTCATCAATTGAGCGGAAGAGGGGACCTGCTGGTCGAGCCATTGGCAGATGCGCTCGACCTGTTCTTCGGCGAGGCGGGTAAAGCGCTGGCTGATGCGGGCGTTGGTGGCGCGGGAGCGGGCGGTGACTTCGTTGGAGAGTTTTTCGCCGACCCAGGTGGCGAGGGTGAAGGAGCCGAGGATGAGGAGGTCGATGGGGCCGAAAAATGCGTGGTGGGCGGCGACGACGACAGCGAGGAGATAGGGGGCGGCTTCGGACCATTGGCTGATTTTTTTTCCGCCGGGGAGGACGGAGAGGAGCTTGTGGAGGATGCGGGTGTCGCGGGGCGGGGCATCCCAGCGCTCCTGGAGCCATTTTTTCAGATCGTCGAGTTCTTCCTGGGCGATTTTGGCGGCCTCGGTGGCGGGAATTTTGGCTTGGGAGAAGAGCTGGCCGTCGGCGGAGATGAGGGCGGCGGTGTGAGGGGTGGCGGAGATGACGTCATCGACGCGGCTTTGAAGAATCGTAAATTGGTCGGTAAGGGTGGAGGAGAAATCGGGGAGTTGGCCGGGGGATTGGGAGGTGGTGGGAGGAAAGAGGGAGACGGATTGGCCGCGGAGGAGGTCGAAGGCGGTGCGGGGGAGTCGGAGGAGGAGGCCGGGCACTTGTCGGACGCGATCGAGCATGCGCTGGGGGCCCATGAGATAGAGGATGCTTTGTTCCTGCATGCGGCGCTGGAGTTGGCGGGTGACGGGGCTGACATCGATGCCGGCCGCCGGGACGGCCATGGCGCGGAGGGAGGCGATGGCGGAATCGACGGCTCTGCGCTGGTCGCGAAGGGGGGAAATGATCTGGTCGCGGAGGCGGTCGAGGAGATCAGAGGAGCGATTGGCGAGGGCGGCACAGCGCTGGTTTTTATTGTGATGGGCCAATTCGTGATTGAGCCCCCCTACCGCTTTTCGAAGCGATTGGAGATTGGCGTCGGGGGGAGGTTCGTAGGCGGCATCATCGCGGGGGAGGGCGAAGATTCTGGGATCGTCGAGGCCGCGGGTGACAAGCTGCTGGCGGAAATCTTCGAGGACGGCGGATTCTTCGAGCTTGTTCATGACGAAGAGAGTTGGGAGGGCGTAGCGTTGGGCGAGGCGGTAATAGGGGAGGAGTTCGGTCATCTGATATTTTTCGGGGGTGACGAGGAAGATGATGGCCTGGGCCCAGCGGAAGGCGCGGTCGGCTTCGGCGTGATGGGCGGGCTGGTCGCCGTCGAGGTCAGGGGTGTCGGTGAGGGTAATGGAATTGGTGAGGTCGGTTTTATGGAGAACGATGGCGAGGGCGCCGGCCTGGCCGCGGGCGGGGAGGGAGTCGTTGGCAATGATCTGGTGATCGAGGCGGAGCCAATGTTGGGGGATGGCATCGTTGTCGCGGGCGATGGCGACGGGACCGCTGGTGAAGGTGCGTCGGAAGGAGGCGGCGGAGATGTTGGCTTCGAGGAGGCGATTGGTGAGGGTGCTTTTGCCGGTGCCGGTGCCGCCGAGGAGGACGGTGAGGGCGGGATGATCGTGCCTGGGTTTTTGCAGGTGGAAGAGGAGGGCTTTGGTGTCGGAGCGCCAACGGGAGATGAGATCCCCCCCCACTGCCGGCGTGCCGCGGAGGCGGGTGATTTGCTCCTCCATCTGGGACCAGAGGTTGTGGAGTTTGTCGAGGGGATCGGACATTGGGGACAAGTTAGATTGGGGTCGGTGAAAGTGCAAAAGCGGGTGCGATCTTGCCGCGTGGGGGGCGCGGGTCTACTCTTAGAACATGGCGAAGCACGCGGGCATTGGGGCGCTGCTGGCGGTGGGGCTGGTGATTCGCCTGGGGTGGGGATTGATGCAGCCGGCGGAGATTGATGAGCGGCTGCCGGACCAGGCAGAGTATCTGGAGCTGGGGCAGAATGTGCTGAAGGGGCAGGGGCTGACGTTTTACGACCATCGGGTCGATCAGTTTTTGCAGGCGTATCGGATGCCGGGGTATCCGCTGTTTGTGGCCGGATTTGGGGGATCGGTGCGCGCGGTTCGGGTGGCGCAGGCGATTTTGGATACATCCACCATTTTGGCAACGTATCTGTTGGCGCGGCGGTGGCTGACGAAGGGGCCAGCGCTGCTGGCGGCGGCGTGGGTGGCGTTTAATCCGTTCATGATTTATTTCTCGGGGTTGATACTGAGCGAGACGCTGTTCACAGCGCTCTTGGTTTGGGGATGTGTGCTGCTGGTGTGGCATCCGAATTTTTTGTGGGGGGGGATTGTGCTGGCGCTGTCGGTGTTGGTGCGGCCGTCGGCGGTGGGGTTGCCGGTGTTGCTGGGGATTGTGTCGGTTTTTGTGAATTACACGCCGGGGGTGATTGAGGCGCGGCGGGCGTGGATGCGGCTGCCGGTGGGGACGACGATGTTGCTGTTGGTCATTCTTGTGCTGACGCCGTGGGCGGTGAGGAATAAAACGCGGTTGGGGGAGTGGGTGTGGCTGACGACCAATGGCGGCGTGACGCGATACGACGGGTTTAATCCGGAGGCGACGGGGGCGAGCGACCAGCGGTTTTTGGCGCAGCCGGAGATGCGATCGTTGCGTCATACGACGGAAGTCGGGCGGGATGAGTATTTATCGCAGCAGGCGAACCTTTGGATCCGGCAAACCTGGGAGCACGATCCAGCGCGGCTGATGCGGCTGACGTTGGCGAAGATCGGGCGGACGTGGAGTCCGATACCGCTGAGTGCGGAATTTGGGGGGCGGCGGCTGTATAAAATCGCGGCCGGCGCTTATTCGATCCCGCTGCTGACGCTGAGCGTAGTGGGATTATGGGCGTCGCGATTGCCTCGATCGGCACGTCTGTTTTTGCTGTTCCCGGTGCTGTATTTTACGATGATTCATGCGGTGTCTGTTGGGTCCCTCCGCTATCGCGTTCCGACTGAGCCATTGCTGGCAGTCCTTGCCGCCGCTGGAGTTATGACCATTTTTGACTGGATCCGCCGACGCCGAGGCAGCGGCCGGGCGGTTTGAGGCTTTGGCGCGATTTATGGGACGTGGGGCCGCGCCGGGCCGTTTTTGTGTGAGAATCACGCCTTATGCCTTATGGCATTACCAATCTCGAAGTGCCAATGGATGCGGGATTGCGTCCGTTGGCGGCGGTGCGCCAGCGAAGTTTGCGGCGGCACATCTGGATGGTGGTGCTGTTCATCAGCCTGTGCACGATCATCTGGGCGTATTGGACGATCACCGACTCGAACCGGGTGCGCGAGCTGGCCGAAACCACGCTGAGCAAGCTGGTGGGCGGGAAGGTGAAGGTGGGGAGCGCGACGCTGTCGATTTTCGAGGGGCTGAGATTGCGTGATGTGCGGGTGTATGTGGATGATCCATCGAAGCCACAGGCGCTGGTGTTTCAGGCGGAGCTGTTTCTGGTGAAAACGAATCCGGGGGCGCTGCTGGCGGGGCGATTGGAGCCGCGGCAGATCATGGCAATCAGTCCGCGGCTGCGATTGTGCGAGGACATGGACAAGAAGGAGTGGAATTACAGCCGGTTGAATCGCAAACGGGAAGACAAGACGCGAGAAGCCGAGGGGAACGACGGCGACAAGCAGCCGCTGCCGGAGGTTTTGCTGCGGGCGGGTTGGGTGGAGTACAGCCGGATCGTGAACGGCCGCCTGGAGCCGCTGGGGTCGATGGCGATTGACGGGCAGCTTACGCCGACAGCGCAGCCGGATCGGTACATGTTCGATTTGCAGAGCAGAGCGCCGGGGGAGGTGGTGGGGCCGAGGTTGAGGGGTGTTTTGGACATGCTCGATCCGCCGGTGGTGTTTGCGCGATCGGCCGATCCGTTTTTGGAGAACTTTGCGTTTGACCATGCGATTCGGGCGATGCTGCCGTCGCAGGTTGAGGATTGGTGGGAGCGGCATCAGTTGGCGGGGAAGATCACGGTTACCAAGTTCAGATATGCGCCGTCGGGGAGGAAGGGCGTGGAGGATGATTTTTACGTGGAGGTGGAGCTGGACCGGGTGAGGCTGGCGATTTTGCCGGAAGAGCTGATGGGGCAGCGGGAGTTTGAAAAGCTGCGGCAATATCGGCCGGGATTTGGGGTGGCGGGGATGGCGGATCTCGGGCTGGTGGGGCGGATCGACAATATCGAGCGGGTGCTTCAGCCGGGGCCGATTGCGCTGAGGAATGTGTCGGGGCGGTTTGTGTTTACGCCGAACCGGATCCGGTTTTCGAATGTGACGGGGAAGATCGTCAACAACAGCGTGACGTTGAGCGGGTCGGTGGAGGGGTATACGCCGGAAGCGGCGATGTCGGTTTATATCGTGGCGAACGACATTTTGATTCCGACCGCGCCGAGGTACATCAGCTCGCTGCCGCGGGAGGTGAGGACGCTTTATTCGGAGTTCAAGCCGGCCGGGCGGGGGGCGCTGGCGCTGGAATTGATTCGGGCGGAGAAGTCGGGGGACATGAAGACGAGTTTGGAGCTGAATGTCCTGGATGGGGCGTTTACGTTTCATGAGTTTGCGTATCCGCTGCGGCGGGCGACGGGGTCGGTGCGGTTTGGGCGTGATCCGGTAACGGGGCGGGAGAGAATTGATCTGGTGAAGATTCGGGGATTGGGGGTGGCGGGGACGGACAACGCGGACAAGGCGGTGGAGGTGAATGGGTTCATCTCGCCCATCAACCGGTATAGCGCGGTGAGTTTGAATGTGAAAGCGCCGGATGTGTGGATCGATCAGCACCTGCGGGCGGCGTTGCCAAAGGAGGCGCAGGAGGCGGTGGAATATTTTGACGGGCTGAAGGACAAGGATGGAAGAGTGATTCCGCTGCGGGCGCACGGGGCGTTTTATGCACGGGTGACGCGGCCTTATGGGCTGCGGAAAAAGGTGATCGTGGATGTGGACGTGGACATCGACAAGGGAGATGGGGCGTATACGAGTTTTGCTTATCCACTGCACGAGGCGAAGGGGAAGATATTTGTGCGGCCGAATTACGTTGAGATCAAGAATTTTGTAACACGGAACGGGCCGGCGACGCTGACGTTTGATGGAAAGGTGACGTTTGGGAAGGACCAGCCGGTGGTGCCGGAATTAAAGATCGTGATCCGGGATGGGCGGGTGGATGAGGACCTGCGGATGGCGATGCCGGTGGACGAGCGGAAATGGCTGGAGAATGTGGGGATCGCCGGGAAGCTGGATGCGGATGGGCGGATTTTCGCGCTACCGCGGGCGGAGGGGGCGAAGAAGACGGAGATCGACTGGGACTTTGCGATGCATCTGCGGGAGGGGACGATCTGGCCGTCAGCGCCGAACATTTTTGCACTGTCGGAGACGGATGCGCGGCTGCGGTTGACGCGGTCGAAGCTGAGTATTTTGTCGGCGAAGGGAAAGAGGGGATATGCGGATGTGGTGGGGAGCGGGGAGATTGCCTGGCCGGACGATGCTCCGCAGTTGGCGCTGGATTTCAAGGCGACGAATCTGCTGCTGGACAAGGTGTTATATGATTTGATTCCGGAGAAGGCCAAGTCGTCGTGGGATGAATTGCGGCCGAAGGGGCTGGTGGATCTGGATGTGATGTATCGCAGCGTGGGGGTAAAGGATGGGGGCGAGAAGCAGGAAAATTACGAGGTGAAGATCCTTCCGCGGGAGATGGCGGTTTTGCCGGTGGTGATTCCGTATCGGATGGAGAAGGTGACGGGGGAGATTCTGGTGACGCCGAAAAAAGTGAGCGTGAACAATATTGTCGGGCGGCACGATGATGCGGTGGTGCGGATGAACGGGGTGGGGCTGGACAAGGATGGGCACACGGAATGGAAACTGGCGATCAGCGGAGAGAAATTGCCGGTGGATGATGAGCTGCGGGCGGGGGTGCCGAGCGGATTGGGCACGTTATTCAAAGGGATCGAACTGGCGGGATATCTTTCGTTCAATTGCCCGAAGTTTACTTATGTGACAACGGATCTTCCGGTGGAGCAACGGTCGGCGAACAAGCCGAATGGCGACGTGACGACGCGGATGGAGTTTAAGGAGACGGCGGTCACGCTGATCGACGCGGCGATGAACACGGGGATGCTGCTGACGGCCGTGAACGGGGGGCTGGAGCTAAATGGGGTGGTGATTGACAGCGAGCTGTATTCGCTGAACGGGAAGATCAATGTGCCGTCGCTGCTGGTGGCGGAGCGGCCGATGAAGAACCTGCGATCGACGATTGTGAAGCAGCCGGGGGTGGGGTTTTATCAGTTTGGCGGATTGCGCGGGAAGCTGGCCGGCGGAGAGCTGGCGGGGCAGATTGAGCTGGAGGTGCCGGAGGGGGATGCGGCGGCGCGGTATGGATTTGCGGCGGTTTTGCGGGGATGTGATGTGAGGGAATTGGCGGGGGAGAAGGAAGAGAGGCTGCGCGGGGCGTTGGATGCGAGCATTGCCCTGGAGGGGGATTGGTCTGATCCATCGGCGCGGCGAGGGCGGGGGGACATTCACGTGCAGGGGAATGATCTTTACAAGATTCCAGTGGTGCTGGGGCTGCTTCAGATCACCAACTTGTCGCTGCCGATCAAGAGTCCGTTCAATGATGCGACGACGCATTACATCGTGGAGGGGCCGAAGGTGACGTTTGAGCAGATTGAGCTGCGGGCGGCCAATATGCTGATGTCGGGGAACGGGACGTTGAATTTTGAGACCCGGCGGATGGCGTTCAGCTTCACGACGGACAATCCGAATTGGCCGAAGATTCCGGTGATCGGGGATTTTATTCAGGGGGCGAAGCGGGAGTTGTTTCAGATTCACGTGAGAGGGACGATCGATGAGCCACAGATCAAGGCGCGGTCGATGAACACGTTTCAGACGACGATTGACGAGGTGTTCAAGGGGCAGGATCGGCCGACGACGAGGGCGGCGAAGAAGGACAAGCAGAAGTAGAAGACAGAATTCAGAAGTCAGAATTCAGAATACCCCTCGTTAAACCCACCCCATTTTGCGATTGCCGAATGAAACCGATTTGGCTGGCCAGGTCGGCGAGGCCCAGCGGGTGGCGTTTTCGATGACTTTGAGCACGTTGCGGTCGTGGTAGGTGGGGTACATTTCGTGGCCGGGGCGGAAGTAGAAGATTCGGCCGGCGCCGCGCTGGTAGGTGAGGCCGCTGCGGAAGACTTCGCCGCCGGCGAAGCTGCTGATGAGGATGGTTTCCATGGGTTCGGGGATGTCGAAGTATTCGCCGTACATTTCTTCGATGGGGAGGATGAAATGGTCGTCGATGCCTTTGACGATGGGGTGGCCGGGGCGGGTGACCCAGAGGATTTCGCGCTCGGCGGCCTCGCGCCATTTGAGGTTGCAGGTGGCGCCCATGAGGCGCTGGAAGATTTTGGAGAAATGGCCGCTGTGCAGGACGATCAGGCCCATCCCGGCCAGGACGCGAGTTTGGATGCGGGTGACGGCGGCGTCGGCGACTTCGTCGTGGTGCATGTGGCCCCACCAGAGGAGGACGTCGGTTTCGCTGATGGTTTTTTCGGAGCAGCCCTGGTCGGGATCGTCGAGGGTGGCGGTGGAGACTTGAAGGTCGGGGGATTTTCGCAGGTGGGCGGCGATTGCGCCGTGCATGCCGTTGGGGTAGATTTCGGCCACCTTGGGGTTTTGTTTCTCGTGTCGGCCTTCGTTCCAAATCAGGACGCGGATGGCCATGGATGGCTCCTGCTGGATTGTTATTGGAGACGATATAGCGGGCGGGATGGTTGGCAATAGCCTGTGTAATAAAGCGTTGTACAATGCGACAAGGCTAATAGAGGAGATTGCGCATGCGCTGCATTGGTTGTCGGCTGATTGTTCCGGTCCTGGGGCTCGGGTTGTTGATGCTGATGAGCGCTGCGCCGCCGCCGGTGGCGGTGAACAAGCCGACGTTCAACAAGGACATTGCGCCGATTCTGTATCAGAACTGCGTGAGCTGTCATCGGCCGGGGGAAGTTGCGCCGTTTTCGCTGATTGACTTCAAGACGGCCAAAAAGCACGCGGAGGACATCGGGACGGTGACGGAGAGCCGGTTTATGCCGCCGTGGAAGGCGGAGGTGGGGCACGGGGATTTTATGGGGGAGAGAAGGCTGACCGATGCGCAGGTTAAATTGATCAAGGTGTGGGTGGAGCAGGGTGCGGTGGAAGGGAATGCGAAGGATTTGCCGCCGACGCCGAAATTTGCGGAGGGGTGGTATCTGGGAGAGCCGGATTTGGTGGTGAAGATGCCGGAGGCGTTTGCGGTGCCGGCGGAGGGAAGGGATGTTTTCCGTTGCTTCGTGATTCCGATGGATTTGCCGGAGGACAAGTTTGTGAGGGCGGTGGAATTTCGGCCGAGCAATCGGCGGGTGGTGCATCACAGCCTGCTGTTCCTGGATACAACCGGCGCAGCGCGAAAATTGGATGAGGCCGATCCAGGGATTGGATATGGCCGGATGGGCGGGGTGGGATTTGTGCCGTCGGGTGGGTTGGGTGGATGGGCGCCGGGCGTGTTTCCGCAGCCGCTGCCGGATGGGATTGCGCGGCGGGTGAAAGCGGGGTCGGACCTGATTTTGCAGACACACTTTCATCCGACGGGCAAGGAAGAGATGGAGCAATCGACGGTGGGGGTTTATTTCTACAAGACGCCGCCCAAATCGGTGATGCACGGGACGGCGGTAGCGTCGCGGAAGATCGATATTCCGGCGGGGGAGAAGAATTACAAGGTGACGGCCTCGATCACCTCGCCGATCGATGTGGATTTAATCGGGATCACCCCGCACGCGCACCTGATCTGCAAGGAGATGAAGGTGTGGGCGAATTTTCCGGATGGGAAGACGCAGGATTTGATCTGGATCAAGGATTGGGATTTCAACTGGCAGGATCAGTATCTTTATAAGAAGCCGATTCGGATTCCGCGGGGGACAAGGGTGGACATGGAGTTTATTTACGATAATTCCACTGCAAATGTGCGGAACCCGTTCAATCCGCCGCAGCGGATTCGGCACGGGCAGCAGACGCACGAGGAGATGGCGATCACGTTTTTGAATGTGGTGCCGGTGGGGTTTGGTAATGCGGCCGCGCCGGCGGCGGGAGGTGGGGGGAGGTTGCAGCAGTTTTTGGAGAGATTGGGGGAGAAGAGGGATACGGAGAGGCCGGCGAATTAACCAAATCAGCAGCACTGGCAGCAAGCTGCCAGTGGCACCAGAGGTGGTGGTGTGCTGAAGCACACCCTACATGCCTCACGCCTCATGCCTCCACAGTTGCGGCAAGCGCTTTACGCATTTGGCCGCTGGGGTTAGTCTCCACCTTGTCGATTTTGGAGGTTTTTATGCAGCTTATGTCCGGCCTGGCGGTGTTTTTCTCGATCCTGATTCCGACGAAGGTGTGGTTTGCGCCGACGCAGCCGTTGACGGTGAACATCAAGTCGGACGCGGCGGTGACGCTGGTGCTGACGGATTTTGCGGGCAAGCCGTTTGAGGCGGCGGGGGCGACGGAGGCGGCTGCGAACAAGGAAGTGGACATCCGGCCGATGTATCGGGAGCTTTCCAAGAGCGGAACGTATCTGCTGTTCGCGGTGGCGAAGGGGAAGGGGCTGGCGGAGTTTGTGGGGACGCCGCTGGTGATCCAGGTGCGCAGCGACAAGCGGCCGGGGATGCCGGATGAGCCGATCGTGGTGAAGATGGAGCCGCTGCGGTATTCGGTGATGTCGACGGACCACGGGGACATGACGTGGATTTATTATTACGACATCGCGCCCAATACGGTGAGCGCGATTCAGACGCTTTCGGAGGAGGGGTTTTATGAGGGGTTGACGTTTCACCGGATTTTGCCGGGATTCGTGATTCAGGGTGGCGATCCGCACGGGGATGGCGTGGGCGGGCCGGGATTTTCGGTCGATGCGGAGTTCAGCAATGTGAAGCACGAGGAAGGGATTCTGTCGATGGCGCGGAGCGGCGATCCACTGGAGCAGCAGGGGATGAAGCCGCGGTGTGAGTTTGCCAATAGCGCGGGGAGCCAGTTTTTTGTGTGTTTGGGGCCGGTGCCGAATCTGGACGGGAAGTACACGGCGTTTGGGAAAGTGGTCGAGGGGCTGGATGCGGTGAAGGCGATTGCGGCCGTGCCGCTGGCAGACAAGCGGGCGGGGAAGCCGGAGAAGGCGCCGGTGATTAAGAAGGTGACGGTGATGGCGGTGACGGCGGAGAAGAATCCGTATGCTGCTATGCTCAATATGGGCAAAAAGTAGGGCATGCTTCAACATGCCAGGGCTGCAATCGGCATGCTGAAGCATGCCCTACAGTCGGGCGCAAAAAAAACGGTCGTCGCGAAAGACGACCGGGAAATCGACGGCACAAGGCCGGTACTGCTTATGGCTGCTTCTTTTCAGACCTGACCAGGTTCACAGCCGACCCTTGCATCGCACCCGGTCGTCATTCGCGCCGACCGACGGAATAGTACGAGCGGGATTGTGACAGGTTTCCGGTGATTTGCAATTTGCGACTGGCGATTTGCGATTGAATGCCATGAAGTTGTTCATCGTTGCTAACTGCGAGAAGCCACGGGTGCGGCCGGCACTGGAGGGGTTGGTGCGCGATTTGGGGGGGCGGGTGGAGATTGTGGGGATTGATACGGATCACACGGCCGATCTGGCGAAGGTGAATGCGGACGCGGTGCTGGTGCTGGGCGGGGATGGGACGTTGCTTTCGACAGCGCGGCGGCTGAATGGGCGGCCGATTCCGCTGATGGGGGTAAATTTTGGGCGGCTGGGATTTTTGGCGAGTTTCACGCCGGAGCAGTTTCCGCAGCACCTGGAGGAGTTTTTGGCGGGGAAATTGCCGATCGTGCGCAGGCGGGTGCTGGAGACGTCGGTGATTGGGCCGGAGTGCAAGACTTTGAACGCGGCGGAAGTGGCGGCGAAGCGGAAATTTTTTGCGACGGCGCTGAACGATGCGGTGATCACAGCGGGGCCGCCTTTTCATATGATCGAATTGGAGCTGGGGGCGAATGGGGATGAGGGGATCAAATATTTTGGCGATGGTGTGATCGTTTCGACGCCGAGCGGATCGACGGCGTACAACGTATCGGCGGGCGGGCCGATCATCAGCCCGGATGTGGAGGCGTTTTGCATCACGCCGATTTGCCCGCACAGTCTTTCGTTTCGGCCGGTGGTGGTGTCGTCGCACAGCACGGTGGTTGTCGGGGCGGTGCGGGTGAACGAGGGGACGACGCTGTTTTGCGATGGGCAGGCGAGCACGCGCTTGATCGCGGGGGATCGGGTGATTATTCGCCGCAGCCCGAATGATGTGCTGCTGGTGGAGAATCCGGAGGCGCAGAAGTGGAGGGGATTGGCGGAGAAGCTGGGATGGGCGTCATCGCCGAAGTACAACCCTGCGAACTAAGAGAAGAGTCGAACGCAGATGACGCAGATTTGCGCAGATCAGAAGAGAGAGGATGGTGGGCAGTGCCCACCCTACAGGTCAAGGTAGTTCCTGGAGCATCGCGGAGCCGGGTGGTGGGGATGCTGGGGGATGCGCTGAAGGTTCAGGTGGCGGCCGCGCCGGAGCGGGGGAAGGCGAACGCGGCGGTGATTGAGGTGCTGGCGGAGTTTTTTGGGGTGAGGGAGGGGCAGATCGAGCTGGTGGGCGGGCAGACACAGCCGAGAAAGACTTTCCTGATAAATGGGGTAAGCGACGCGATTTTCCGGGAAAAGCTGCAAGATTTGCAATAGCTCAACGGTTGAGGCGGGTGATAGGATCGGGCTTGTGGTCAGAAGGAATCGGTGGGCAGTGCCCACCCTACGCAAGGAGAAAATTATGACTCGATTTATCGCCGCGGTGGCAGTTCTGGCACTGGTTTCGATCGCGTCAGCGGATGTGATTGTGTACCAGCCGGCATCGGATGCGCAGGAATTCAATCCGTCGTATGACAATCTTTATCGCCCCGGCAACGCGATCTGGCGGCTGCGGCAGCTTCGGCTGGCCAACCCGGAAGCGGTTGTTTATGGCGGGGAATCGTCGCTTCTGGAGACGGATTCGATGAGCGTGGCGTCTTCGGCGGAAGTGGCGCGGCCGCTGGAGGTGTATGCCGCGGAGAATTCGAGGACGAACAGGAGAAATTATTCCCGGATGACAGAGTCGATGCGCAGCGCGCGGCCGGTAGTGGTGCAGGAAGAGAACGAGAACCCGGTGTTTCTGGGCGTGCGGCCGACGACACAGCCGGCGGAGCCGAATCGGCACATCGTGATCGAGCAGATCAACCCGAAGGGCGCGGATAATAATCCTGCGCGGCCGGGAGAAGTGATCATCAAGCCGTATGAGGCCCCAGCGAAGCGGCGGCCGGTCCGGTAATATGAATGCAGCGGATTGGCGCTGCCGGCCGTGAATTGGAAGGCCGATATTGATTGTGGCGGATCCGCCAGCAGGATTGCTGGCGGATTTCGCTTTGGGGCGCGAAGGGAACGGCGGCTAAAGCCGCCCCTACGCCGCCCCAACACGCCCGGACGCTGATTGATTTGGAGAGCACATGAAACTAACCGTGATAGTTGCGGCACTGGCGATTGGTGGTTCGGCTCTGGCGGATACGACGAGGCCGACGACCCGGCCGGTGGAGGCGCCGAATCCGGACATGATGCTGAGGCAGTTGCTTTCGCCGGCGCGGCCGAGCGCCAAGCCGCTGGAGCCGGTGCAGTATCCGCAGGAGGACCAGACGAGCAAGACGGCGGTTGCGCCCAAGACGGAGACGCAGAATTTGGTGAGGGAGGGAAGTTACGTGATTCGGCGGGTGGGGCGATTGACGCGAACGGCGGAGGGGCAGTTTGACTTCACCTATGACGCGGATGGGGCAGCGCTGAAGGACCCGCCGATGATTATTTTGCCGAACCTGAAGCTGACGCAGATGGAGATGGCGGTGAAGACCAACAGCCGGGATCTGAAATTCCTGATTTCGGGGATGGTGACGGAATACAATGGGAGGAATTACATCCTGCTGGAAGAGGTGCTGGTGGTGCAGGATGAGACGCTGCCCAATTCCAAGAAGGCGGATGAGCGGGACAACCCGATTCGTCCATGATTGTTCGTGCAGATTGCATCGCCGATTTATCTGATCGCACTGGTGCCGTGGGCTGGGCTGGTGTTCTGGCTGCTGCTGGGGAAGCGGCGGAGGGTGGATGTTTCATTTCTGGAATTGTGGAAGGGGCCGGTAACCGGGCCGACGGCGAAGCGGCGGGTGGGGATGCCGCCGATTGCCCTGGCGGCGATTCTGGCGGCGATGCTGCTGGGAATTCTGGCGGCGGCGCGGCCAGGAATTGTTGGGACAGCGCGGGGAAATGAAAAGCCAATTGTCATGGTGGTGGACCGCGGGGTGACGATGTCGGCGGGACGGCCGGCGCGGTTTGCAGCGCTGGCGGATGAGGTGAAGGGGATGATTCGAGATCAATTTGGGGAGAGGGAGCTCGATGTGGTGTTTGTGCCGGGGGGGGATGTGGTGAAGCGGAAGGGCACGGAATGGGTGAATGCGGTGAAGGGAGCGGCGGGGACGGCGGTTGATACGCGGGGGATGATTGAAGGGGCTGTGAGGGAACAATTGGAGTTGAATCCGGGGGCGGCGGTGGTTGTGCTGAGCGATCAGGAGCCGAGGGTTGATGATAAGAGAGTGGTGAGGGTTGGGCCGGCGGGGAGTTTGAAGAATATTTCCATCGCACATGTGGCAGCACGGATTTCGCCGGTGGGGCAGGTGCAGGTGAGGGTGCGGAATCGGTCGGAGGAGGGGAAGGTGGTGATTCGAGTTGTGGGGGATGGGCGGGAAAGTGCGCGGCAGGAAGTGGAGCTGCCGGGGATGGGGCAGACGCGAGATTATTTTTTGCCGATCGAGAAGACAGCGCGGGTGATACGAATCGAGCTTGAGGCGGCGGATGATTTTGCGGGGGACAATATGGGTTTTTTGGCACGGCGCGGCTCGTGGCCGGTGATTGAGGCGCGGACGCAGGTTTTTGCGGAGCTGGCGAGGTTGATTGAGAAGTATTCGAAATTGCGGCCGGCCGGAGGGGAGTCGAAGCGGGTGGGGATTGTGGCGGCGGGAGCGGATGGGGAGATTATTTTGGGAAAAATTGGGACGGGAGGGAGCGGGAAGGTGACGGTGGTGGATCATCCGATCACCAAGGCGTTGGAGAAGGTGGATTGGGGTGCGATGGCTGGGGAGGGGGTTGCGGATGCGCCAGGGGGGCCGGGATGGGATGTGCTGGTGCGGGTGGGGGAGCGGGCGGTGCTGGCTGCGCGAAATGCGCCAGCGAGGCGGGTGTGGGTTGGAGTCTCGACGCAGCGGATGGCCAGCTCGGCGGAGTTTGTGATGTTGTGGAGTAATATTTTTGACTGGGTGGGCGAGGGTGGGGAGGAATTCACGGCGGAGAAGACGGGACAATTGGGAAGCGGGTGGAAGGCGGTTGAAGAGCAGGCGGCGGGATTGTCGCCCGGCTGGTGGCCGGGAATTTATCGGCGCGCGGATGGGGTGATAATGGCGGTGAATGCGCCGGATGTGGTTTTGCCTGAAGCGCGGGCGGGCGATTGGAGAGCGAGGCTTGGGGAATTGGCGCGGCGGCATCGGGAGGCGAGCGGTGTGCGATGGTTGACGACGCCATTGATTCTGGGATCGATGGGATTGATGTTGGTGGCGGCGATGATGTGGCGGGGTGGATTGCGGAAGCAGAAAACGCTGCGGAGAACAATCAAAGCTGAGGACATGGGCGAGGCGCCCATGCCACGATCAGTGAGGTGAGCCTTCCACTTCGGGGGCGATTTGGGCGACGTAGCGGACGATTTGGTCGTCATCAGCATCCCAAGATCGATTGCGGCGGGCGAAGACGGCCTTCATAACCTCAATCGCCTTGTCGATGCGGTAGGGTTGCGAACCGGTGTCGGTGTTGAAGGTGAAGCTGGGGACGACTTTGGGGGCGATGTGGGAGATGGCGAGCATGGTTGAGAAGCCGAGGTAGCTGCCGGCGGTGAGGCGGGTGCCGATGGCGGTCTTGGCGTGGTCGCCGATGAGCGCGCCCAGGAAACGGCGGCCGGTTTTGACGGGGCCCTGGGGGGTGGGGACGGAGATTTCGTCGTAGGTGTTTTTGAGATTGCTGGTGTTGGTGGCCGCGCCGAGGTTGACCCATTTGCCGACGTAGCTGTCGCCCAAAAAGCCTTCGTGGATTTTGTTGGTGTAGCCGAAGAGGATGGAGTTGGAGATCTCGCCGCCGACTTTGCACATCATGCCGATGCTGGTGCCGGGGCGGATGATGGCCAGGGGCGAGACCTGTGCGTAGGGGCCGATGTAACAGGGACCCTGGAGGATGGAATTGGGGCCGAGGCCGGCGTGGTGATCGATCACGACTGGCCCGCGCGAGCCGTCGAGGACGACGCCTGGAGATGGGCGGACGCCTTCGCCCAGCCAGATGTTTTCCTCCTCGAGCATGTGATACGGGCCGGGGGGAAACGGGCGGCGCTCGCGGCGGGTCTGGGCATGGTCTTCGATGAGCGATTCTTCGTTCCACTTGATCAGGTCCCAGAGGCGCTCGACGAGGCGGGTCTGGGAATCGGCACGGGGGAGATCCTGAATCTTCAGCCAGCGGTCGGAGCGGGTGAGGATATCCTGGGGCGTGAGGCCGGGGCTGTGGACGAGGGCGCTGAGGACGACGCCATGATCGTCGAGGACGACGGAGGGCTGTTCGGGCACGCGGAATTTTTTGAAATGGAGGGTGCGGCCGGACTGGAGGAGCGTGGGCTCATCGCCGAGGGGCTCGTTGACGGTGGCGGGGATGGAGAGCTTGGGGACGATTCGGCGGCGGCAGACTTCGGCCAATTCGGGGCGGACCCAAAGGCTCACTCGAGTGGGATTGGTGTGGCGGAGCTGTTTTTCCAGGAGGGTGGCCATTCCCGTGGCCAACATGAAGACCGGCCGGCCCAGTGAGAGGGGGGCGAAGGTCCGCCAGTGGACGCCTTCAAAGATGACCAGATGCATCGGGGAATATCATACCACGTTAGGATTGGCGATTTACGATTTACGATTTACGATTTGCAATTTGGGGTGCTGGGAATCGCGAAGTTATCGAACCTTAAACTCATGGGGCGGTCGGGCCGATGGACAGGTTATGGACAACTCTCTCCCACAGAGCGTGCGCCCACATCGTCCGGTGCCAGTTGGGGCATCGCTGGGGGAGTTGAAGGTGGTGGGCTCGACACCGGATCGATTGGTGCTCAAGAAGGCGGTGCCGTTTTCCAAGATGTTGATTGCTTTTGGGTTGCTTGTCACCGCGGCCGGTTTTGTGGCGTCGGTGGCGTATCTGAGAGAGGCCAGGCAACAGATTCCGCGTAAATTCCTGCTCGTGCCGCTGGTGGGGCCGGCGATCGTGGTGATTGGGGCGGCGGGGCTGTATCGGCGCAAGGCGTTTGACGGGAAGCGGCGCGGAATCATCACCCGCGGTATGTTCGGGAAGACGAAGCTGGAGCCGTGGGATGCTTACAAGCACATACAAGTGACGGTCATTCCAGCGGATGAGAAACGGCGGGAAACGGTCGAGGTGCGGATGGAACGGCTGGGAAACAACGGCCCGCCGGAAGTCCTGGGAGCGCTGCGCACGACCAAGAAGGCGCTGGCGCTGATCTGGGCGGCCGAGGAGATTTCGCGGCTGCTGACGCTGCCGGTAAAAGTGGTCGGCGATGCGGTGGAAGGGGCGAGCGAAATTTGTTCAGCGCTGGAGATATTGGAAGGGCGCAAATCAGTGATGCGGGCGGCGTGAAGTTTCGATTCGGGACCTGAGATTTCCAATTTGGCATCAGAGCAGCTCATCAAGGCCAACCCAGGCCGCGCTTTTTCCCTGAGTTCTCAGGAGAAATGCACTCAGTGCGCCGGTGTGGTGCTGAAGGTGGCGGAGGTTGTAGAGGTGAAGCTGGAGGCGCGGAAAGGGGATCCAATCGAAGCCGGCGGGGCCGGCCAATGAGGATTCGGTTTCGCTGGCCATGATCTCGGCGACTTTGCCGCGGCAGGTTTTGAGATAATCGATGAGCTGGGGCTTCTCGAAAGGCGGGCCGGCGATCACTTCTTTGAAAGGTGGAAAGGGCTGGCGGCCGAGGAAGTTGGCATCCTCGCGGTGAAGTGACTGCGGGCGGAAATCGGCGAGGCTGTGAGAGAGATAGAGGTCGGTGTAGAAGAGAACGTGATACGCCAGGTGCCAGAAGGGAAATTTGGCGACGGGGGCGGTCCATTGGGGCTCTTCGCACTTGCTGATGCAGTCCTCGAGCATTCTCAGGGATGCGCCAAACTGGCTGGCGATGGATTGGCGGAAGAGGTCGAGCATTTGGGCTCCTTCGATGAGTTTCCGGACACGGGCAGGATGCCCGTGTTACGGATTGGTCTCTGGTGAGTATAAAGTGTCGCATGAAGAGACTGCTAATCCTGTTTTGGGTGCTGGTTGGGCCGCTGGTCGCGAGGGCGGAGGAATGGCCGATGTGGCGGGGGCCGCTGGGGGATGGTCATAGCACGGAGAGCGGCGTTCCGATTCGGTGGAGCAGGACGGAGAGTGTGGCATGGAAAGTCCCGATCGCGGGGAAGGGGCATTCATCGCCGATTGTGTGGGGGAATCGGATTTTTTTGACGACGGCGATTGAGGGGGAGCGTAAGAGGATGCTGCTGTGCCTAAGCCGGACCAGCGGAAACACGCTGTGGGAGCGGCAGGTGTTGGTTGCGCCGCTGGAGCAAAAACATTCGCTGAACAACTATGCGAGCGCGACGCCGGCCACGGATGGGGAGCGGGTGTATGTGGCGTTTCTGGACAAGCCGAACGTGAGGCTGGTTTGTTATGACATGGGGGGGCATGAGCTGTGGCGAATTTCACCGGGGACATTTCGCTCGATGCACGGCTGGGCGGCCGCGCCGATCATTTACAAGAATTTGGTGATTCTCAATTGCGATCAGGATGGACCGGGGTTTTTGGTGGCATATGACAAGGTGAGCGGGCAGGAGCGATGGAGGACGGATCGGCCGAATCACACGAGGTCTTATTGCGTGCCGCTGATTGCCGAAGCTCCGAGTGAAAAAGGGAAGATGCAGATGGTGCTGACGGGGAGCAAATGCACGGCCGGCTATGATCCGGATACGGGGAAGGAATTGTGGATCGTCGATGGGCCGACGGAGCAGTTTGTGGCCAGTCCGGTGCTCAGCGATGGGATATTTTTCATCACCGGCGGGTTTCCGACGTTTCATTACATGGGAATCACGCCGCAGGGGAAGGTGCTATATCACGAGAAAATGGGGGCGTATGTGCCGTCGCCGATTGCCGTGGAAAAGAATGTTTACATGGTGACCGATGAGGGGCAGGCGTGGTGCATCGAGACCAAAAGCGGCAACCGCCTTTGGTCGCAGCGGCTGGGGAAGCACCATCGGCCGTCGCCGGTTTATGCGGATGGGCATTTGTATTTTCTGGCCGATGATGGGGAGATGTTTGTGCTGAAGGCTTCGCCGAAATTTGAGCTGGTGGCGAAAAATCAGTTGGAAGAGGATTGCTTCGCGTCGCCGGCCATTTCGCGGGGGCAGATTTTTATTCGCACGGTGAGCAATCTGTATTGCATTGGAAAGCAGGATGAGGCGGCGGGGAAGTAGTGGTGTGCGAAGCACACCCTACATAAGATTCCGACTATGAGTGATGTGACACTGGAGCCGGTGCGGCGGGCGTTTTCGGCCGAGTTTACGCCGCCGGGATCGAAGAGCCTGACCAACCGGGCGCTGGTGATCGCCGCGCTGGCCGGCGGGGAAAGCCGGTTGAGCAATTGCCTGTTTGCGGATGATACGCAGGTGATGATTGAGAGTTTGCGGCGGCTGGGCTTGAAGATGGAAGTTGACGAGAATTCAGCTCAGATTCTGCTTCGAGGCGAGGGCGGGAAAATTCCCAATCCGGAGGCCGAGCTGTATTGCGGCAATTCGGGGACCAGCACGCGCTTTTTGACGGCGATGTGTTCGGTGGGACGGGGAAGGTATGTGCTGGATGGGAACGCGCGGATGCGGCAGCGGCCAATTGGGCAGTTGGTGGAGATGCTGAAGAATCTGGGAGTGAGGATTCAATATTTGATGGAGGGTGGGTTTCCGCCGCTGGAGGTTTTGGCGGATGGGTTGCCGGGGGGAATGGTGCGGTTTGGGGATGCGGAGTCGTCGCAGTTTCTTTCGGCCGCGTTGCTGGCGTGTCCGCATGCGCGCAACGAGGTGCGGATCGATCTGGAGGGGCAGCAGACGAGCTGGCCGTACGTGGCGATGACGATGCAGCTCATGGATCATTTTGGATCGACGCCGGAGCTGTATCGTGATCCGCGGACCGGATTGCCCAGGCAGATCACCATCCCGCGCGGGGGATATCAGGCGGCCGGATATGAGGTGGAGCCGGATGCGTCGAACGCGTCGTACTTTTTGGCCGCGGCCGCGCTGCATCCGGGATCGAAGGTGACGATCAAAGGGCTGGGCAAGAGAAGTTTGCAGGGCGATGTGGCGTTTGCGGATGTGCTGCATCGGATGGGGGCGGGGCTGATTTTTGGGCCGGATTTCATGACGGTCATGGGTGCGGATCGGCTGGAGGCGATTGATATCGACATGCGCGACATGCCGGATATGGCGCAGACGCTGGCGGTGGTGGCATTGTTCGCCGAGGGCGATTCAACATTGCGCGGCCTGCACACGCTGCGGCGGAAGGAGACGGATCGGATCGCCGCCCTGGCGACGGAGCTGAAGAAATTCAATGCGGGGGTGGAGGTGGAGGCGGATGCGCTGATCATCTCGCCGCCGGAGCACATGCGGCATGCGAATGTGGATACGTATGATGATCATCGCATGGCCATGAGCTTCGCGCTGGCGGGGACGAAGATCGAGCACGTGACGATTCGGGAGGCGGAGTGTGTGAACAAGACGTATCCGCGGTTTTTTGAGGATTTGAGGAGGGTAATCGGTTCTTAGCGCGCGGTTTCCCTGGTGGCGAAGGTTTTTTCGGGGGAGGAAATGCCGGGGGCATCCTTGTCGGGGCGGTAAACGGCGATGACGCTGTAGGTCCTGCCCGGCTGAAGATCGAAGCCGAAGAGAGCGGAGCCGGTGAGGAATTCGAAATCGGGCAATTCGTAAATGTATTGTTCGCCGACGGCGATGGTCAGTTCGCGAAAGGCGGGATCGACCTTGGCCCGGCCGACGGGCGC
Source organism: Tepidisphaeraceae bacterium (assembly GCA_036001665.1). Classification (GTDB taxonomy): domain Bacteria; phylum Planctomycetota; class Phycisphaerae; order Tepidisphaerales; family Tepidisphaeraceae; genus JBGPEF01. The sequence goes on along the minus strand of DASYUA010000287.1, from coordinate 9,162 downwards.
GACGGCATTCCCCAGGTCGTCGGTGATGAAAAAGGAGAGCGCGCGGCGATTTGAGGGGTGCTGGAGGTGCAATTCGGTTTTCCAGGTGTTCCAGATATGGAGGCGAATGATTCGCGCGTTGTATCCACTGACGTCCAATGTCACTTTGACCGCCTGACGCGCGAGAATCTGCTCGACCTTCGCCTTCTCGGCAAGGGGAACGAGGCGAGTGGGAAGATCGGCCTGATAAAAATCGGTGCCTGCAAGCGGGCGAAGAATCCAGACACCGGCGTCGCCGACTTTGTAGTGCGGAAGCATGGTGTCATTTCGCCAGGCAATTTTTACGGGCAGTTTTGATCTGCCGCGAAGGATCTCGCCAGCCGCAAGATCACCGATCGAAAACGGGCGCTTAGCTCCCTCAACGGTAAGTTCCGTCTGCGCGACTTTGGCAATTTCGCCGATGACAACCAGACCGTCGGGGCCATCCGATTCGAGCAATTGATCCACGGGGATGTGGGGGAAGGTGATAGCGTGCGAGCGGGAGCAGGCGAAAAGCAAAGTGATCAGCGCCGCAAATGAGATGGACCAGCGCATGCAAAATCTCCATGTCAATGAACATCAGCGGAGATTTGACGCTTCCGGAGGAGGGTTGTTGCCAGAATCCCGGGAGACCGGTTTCCATATCCCTGTGGCACGCTCATCCGAGTTATGCTGCGGCCATGCCAGCCAGCAAAACAGCCAGGCCACGGTTGAAGGAATATCAGGCCAAGCGGAATTTCGCCAAAACGCCGGAGCCTTCGGGGGACCGAAAGCCGCCGAAGCGTAAGGAACTATTTTTTTGCGTGCAGAAGCACCTGGCGAGTCATCTGCACTATGACTTTCGGCTGGAGTATGAGGGCGTTTTGATGTCGTGGGCGATTCCCAAGGGGCCGTCGCTGCGGCCGGGGGACAAGCGGCTGGCGATGAAGGTGGAGGATCATCCGTTTGACTATGGCGAGTTTGAGGGAGTGATTCCGGAGGGATATGGGGCCGGGATCGTCATGCTCTGGGACAAGGGGACGTGGCGGCCGCTGGTGGATGACGTGGAGACAGCGCTGGCCAAGGGGGACCTGAAATTCGAGCTGAACGGGTTCAAGCTGAAGGGGTCTTGGGTGCTGGTTCGCATCGGTGGCCGGGGAGGGGGCGATGGGCGGACGTGGCTGTTGATCAAGCATCGCGATGAATGGGCCGGGGATGTCGACATCGTTGATTTTGCCCCCAAGAGCGTGAAAAGCGGCGGGGATTTCGCGGATATTCTGGCGGCGGAGAATCCGAAGATCTGGGAATCGCACCGGCCGGCCCAAGGGGGAGTTTCGGGGAAGATGTTTGAGGAGATTATTGAGAAGGCGGCGAGGATAAAGCTGAAAAGGGAGGCGGGGAAGAAAAAACTGCCAACCAAAAAGAAAGCGGCGGTCAGAGGCGCGAGGAAATGATCTGGGCAGCGATGGGTGCGCCGTTGGTCGGCAGAGTTTGGCGGGGCATGGGGATTCTGACAAGTTGATCGATGTGGGGTTTCCAGTTGCCGGAAAAGAAGTCGGCGTGGGGTATTTCTTGAAGAGGGATGGAGCACCCGGCTTCTTTCAACGTGACCTCATCCTCGCGGAAGCCGCTGCGCCAGGGATAGAGGATGGGGAGGCGGGCGGCGAGGCAGTCGGCGACGATGCCGTAGCCGAGTTTGCTCACCACGGCGGAGCTGATGGAGAGGAGATCGGTGAAAGTGAGATTGGGGCCCAGCGGGATGTGGAGGAGGTTCTTTGGAGAGTTGAGCGGCGTGGGGGATGGAGTGAGGAAGAGATATTCGGGAGAAGAGGCGGCGGCGGTGATAAGAGACTGCGGGGCCGGGCCGCCGCGGAGGGAGAGGAGGATTTTGGATTTTTGGGGATCGAGTTGGAGGTGGGAGAGGATTTGAACGCGTGACTGGCGGGGGGCGGGGGCGATGAGAGGAATGTCGATGACTTCCTTGAACCAGTCGGTTCGGCCGCCGAAGGGGATTTTGAGGAAGGTGGGGATTCTTTTATAGCTGTTTTGAATTTCGGCCAGCAGGTCGGGGTGGTCGGTGAAATAAGGTTCGTAGATCCAATCCCAGGTGAAATTGGAGATGGCGATGATGGGAATCCTGGCGACGGCGGCGATGTCGCCGGCGAGGAAGGGGATGTCGGTGAGGATGAGATCGATGTGCTGATTTTCCAGGAAGAGGCGCTCGCGCTCGATGATCGAATCGCGGTCGCGGAGCGAGGCGCGGACGGCGGAGATGGTGGCGGGGATGTCGATGGTGAAAAGGTCCTTTTCGATTGCGCCGGGGTCGAGGGAAAGAGGGTGGAGCTGAATGTTGGGGCTGGCATCTTCGGCGAAAATCGCGGCCGGGGCGGTGGTGCGGAGGTGAATGGTCAGGCCGGGACGGAGAGGAAGGAGATGGCGGAGGATTTCCGAGCTGCGGCGGGCGTGGCCGAAACCGTGGCCGGTGATGTAATAGGCGATGGCGAACATTCAGATCCAACCACAACTTGGTCGCCGGCGACGAGACACAACGACACAGAGAATTTATGATGAAAGGCAATTCAAACAAAGGTGAGACTGTGAGAAAACTACTGTGCGGGCTGATGATGGCGGGTTTGATGGCGTTTCTCGTTGCTGCGGAGGAGAAAGCGAACAATGTACCGCTGTTCGGGGCGGGCGAGGCGATTTTCAACGGCAAGGACCTGGCCGGGTGGGACAAGGATGCGGATTACTGGAGCGTCGAGGATGGCGAGATCGTCGGGCGGGCCAAGGAGAAGCATCCGTACAGCTATCTGACGACCAAGAAGGGCGTGGGGGATTTTCGGCTGGTGGTTGAGGTGAAACTGGTGCCCAATTCCGAGAATTCCGGCATCCAATTCCGCAGCGCGCGGATTGGGAAAAATGAGATGAAGGGAATGCAGGCCGATGCCGGCAAGGGTTGGTGGGGGCATTTATACGAAGAGCACGAGCGGGGATTGCTGACCAAGAAAGGCGGCGAGGCGTGGGTGAAGGAGGATGACTGGAATGTTTACGAGATCCTGGCCGTCGGCCCGAAGGTGCGGACGGCGATCAATGGGCACCTGTGCGTGGATATGAACGATGAGAAGTTCGACAAGATGGGCGTGATCGGATTTCAATTGCACGCCGGCGGGCCGCAGGAGGTGCGGTTCAGGAAATTGGAGCTGGAGTTAGATCCGAAGTTTGAGTTGAAGACGGTGAAGGAGTAGCAAGCGCCTCTTTTGCCCCATTGGCATTGGCGATGCGGCGGCGGTGATAGGTGCGAGGGACGCGAGGGCGGCCCAGGGAATCGGTTTTGGTTGCCTTTCTGGAGGCGCGCGAAGGATCGCGGGCAGCTCTGAGAATTTCGTCCATCCCCACGTTCTGCGTCATGGAAGCGTCTGCGCATGCTTGAGTCGTTTGCGCGCGAAGTTCACATATTTCTGTGATTGGTCGATCCCCACATACTGCCGGTCCAGCAGCGCTGCGGAGTAAAAGGAGCACGTGGATTTCAGGGCCCGATGGACCGCGCGTATCCACTGTTCGCTGAAATCGAGATTGTCGTCCGTGTTCTTCTTGTCGTCGTAGCCGTGATAGCGGGGCCGGGGCGCCAAGCGCAAATTTCGGCCGGAGTCGCAAACAGCTAGAATGAAGGCAATGGACGGCAATCTCCTGCGAATGCTCGATGCCAATGCCAACCGCGCGCGAGAGGCGCTGCGGGTGATGGAGGATTATGCGCGGTTTGGGCTGAATCATGAAGGGTTGTCGGGGGAATTGAAGGAATTGAGGCATGGGTTGGCGGAAATCCTGAGGACATATTTGGGGGAGGCGATTTTGCATCGGGATGTGCAGGGGGATGTGGGAGTGGAAATCAAAACCGAGGCGGAGGGAAAAAGGGAGGATATGGCGGATGTGGTGGTGGCGGCGGGGAAGCGGGTAGGGGAGGCGCTGCGGGTGATCGAGGAGGTATTGAAAACGGCCGATGCGGCGGCCGCGTGGCGGGTGGAAAAGTTGCGTTATGGAGCTTACGCAGCGGAGCAGAAAATTGCCCGCACGCTGCGGCCGGGATTATTTGAGCGGGTGCGGCTGTATGTATTGATCACCGAATCGATTTGTAAACAGCCGTGGCTGGAGGCGGCCCGCGAGGCGATTGAGGGAGGGGCGGATTGCCTGCAATTGCGGGAGAAGGCGCTGGAGGGAGGAGAATTGCTGCGAAGGGCTCGGGAATTGGCGAAGTTGTGCCGGGAGAAGGGGGTTTTGTGCATCATCAACGATCGGGCCGACATCGCGCTGGCCGCCGGGGCGGATGGGGTGCATGTGGGACAGGAGGATTTGCCGGCCGTCGAGGCGCGGAAGATTGTGGGACCGAAGATGATTTTGGGAGTGAGCACACACAATCTGGAACAGGCGAGGAAAGCAGTGCTGGACGGTGCGGATTACATTGGAGTTGGCCCTGTTTTTCGCAGTGAAACCAAGAAGAGGGAGATCCTGCCCGGCCTGGAATTCGCGCGGCAGATCGCGAAGGAAATCAAGATTCCGGCCGTCGCCATTGCGGGAATCAATGAGCGGAATGTCGATGAAGTCATAGCCAGTGGTATAAAGGCTGTCGCGGTGACGGCGGGGGTTGTGGGATGTGAGGATGTCAGCGGAGCGGCCAAACGGTTGAAGGCCAGACTGACCAAGTGAACACAGGGAAACGGATGTCCCAGAATGCGGCCAATGTGGTGGGAGTGGAGGTGGCGCAGGTGGAGACTGCGCCAGCCGACAAGCCGGTGGGATTTGTCAGGCAGGCGCGGCTGATCAGCGGCCTGACGCTGGTGAGCCGAGTGCTTGGAGTGGTGCGGGAGAGCCTGGCGGCCAAATTCTTTGGGGCGGGCATCGTCGCCAGCGCTTTTGCGGTCGCCTTCACCATTCCTAACCTGTTCCGCAAGCTCTTCGGCGAAGGCGCGCTCTCGGCCGCGTTTATTCCCCTCTACGCACAGTCGCTGAAGAACGATCAAAGTGAAACTTCGCGAGAATTCGCCGCGGCTACGGTCAACCTACTGATCGTCCTGCTGGGCGCATTGACAGTTTTGGGCGAAATAATCCTCTGGGCCGCTACTCATTTCATCGATTTACAGCCGGACCGACTGCTGGCCGTGAAACTGACGGCCATCATGCTTCCCTATGCCCTGCTTGTCTGCGGAATGGCATTCCTCAGCGCGATTTTGCAGGTCCACCGCCGATTTGGCTGGAGCGCGGCCACGCCGATCGTCCTGAACGTCGCCCTGATCCTCGGAACAATCCTTGGCGCGCGTTTTTGGGACATGAAAGCCGCCGCCGGACAGACCAAGGCGGTTTATTTCCTCTCCGCGTTCGTTCTGGTGGCCGGCGTGGCGCAGGTTCTGATGCTCCTGCCATCGCTGGCAGCCGTGGGGTTCCGTTTTGACTTCCGCCGCACCTTCTGGACTCCGGCCGTGAGCAAAATGGTTCGGCTCTCAATGCCGGTGGCCATCGGCGCGGGCGTTTTACAGCTTTCAGTATTGCTGGACCGTGGCATCTCCTTCTTTCTTGCCAGCAGCATCGACCGCAACGGCAATCTGGTCAGTGGATTTGAAATTTTCGGCCATTGGGTGCGCTATCCGATGGAATTGGGCGCGGTAGCGCGGTTGAACTGGGCCCAATACCTGTATCAATTCCCCCTGGGCGTCTTTGCCATCGCCCTGGCAACCGCCATCTTCCCAACCCTCAGCGCTGACGCCTTGGACGCCAATAAACAGAAATTCATCGGCGGATTGCGGCGGGGAATTCGCGTCACGCTCTGGGAAGGCCTGCCGGCCAGCATTGGCCTGCTGCTGGTGGCGCGGCCGGCGGTGCAGTTGCTCTTTGAGCGCGGGAATTTCACGCCGGCCGATACGATCTGGGTGACAAAATCGGTGCAACTCTATGCGCTGGGCATCTGGGCGTTCAGCCTCAATCAGATTCTCAGCCGGGCGTTTTTTGCCATGCATGACACGATCACGCCGCTGGTGATGGCGGTGATCACGCTGGTTGTGAACCTGCTGGTGGAATTGCCGTTGATCTTCACGCCGCTCAAAGAAGCGGGCATGGCCGCGGGGACGACCGTCAGCTTCATCGTGCAGGTCTTGCTGATGCTCTGGCTGCTGCGCCGGCGACTGCCGGGTTTGGGATTGAGATCGCTGGCGGCATACGTCGGCCAATTGGGATGCGCCACCGGAGTGATGATGGGGGTCTGCTCGCTGGTGCAAAAAGCGCCGTTTTTCCCGGCCGATCAGGGAAAGGGAACCACATGGCTGAGGCTGGGAATATTGGTGATCAGCGGCGCGGCCGCCTACCTGGGCATGTGCAAGGTCATGGGAATCGGCTGGAAGAGGGATGAGCCGCCGGAAGAGCCGCAAGTCAATCCAGAATGTTGACCAGCGCTGCCAGCGCCCCCGCCGCCGCCACCATCACCACAATAATAAACACGAACAATCCAATCGCCTCGCGCGGCACCCGACGCATCGATTCGCAGCGGATGGCCTTGTAAACGATGGAAATGGCCAGGCACAGCGGAAGCAGCAGCAGATACCAGTAATTCCAGATCGGCAGCGGCTTTTTGAAAAGCTCGTAGTGATACTCGCCGCTGCCCAGCAGATAGAAAAAGTGTTTCATCGCGCCCCCCCATCGTGACCGGCGCGATAGGCGGCGTCGATGATGGCCAGAAGATTGAGCATTCCGGCCACGGCGGTATAGAGGGTGCCGATCTCGTTGACGCGGGAGTGCGACGGGAAATAATCCTCGCTCCGGCCGACCGAGGCGGTCAGCAGCGTGATCGGGCCGGCCAGGATTTGGCCGACAAACCAGGGTTTTTGTGAGACGGCGTTGACGGGGCTGGAGAGGACTCCCGGCGGCAGATCGACGACTTTTGTGCCCCCGATCACCAGCCCCAGGACAAAGAGCGAGAGGATGGTAATGCCGACGGTGAGGGCGCGGGCGCGCTGGCCGATGAGCCAGTAGCCGGAGCCGGGCACGACCCAGGTGGCAAGGGCGACGATAGGGGCGGGGACGGAGCTGGAGGACTGAGACGACATTTTGCGGGATTACTCTACATTGGGCCGGGGACAATGCAACGCAGGGGTAGACGAACCGAGGGCGGGATAATTTCTCCTACATGCGCTGGAAAGTCTCATCAAAAGATCGAACCCCCGCCGACGCGCCCAATGCCGTGCAGCAATCGGCCGCCGCGCGATTGGCAAATCGGCCGGCCTGGTCGAGGGACATGCTGCGGGAGAGGGCGGTGAGCAGCCCCCCAAACCACGTGTCGCCCGCCCCGGTGGTATCGACGACCTGGATTTTGCACGCAGGGATCTGGACGGCGCGTTTCCCATCATCCAGGTAACACCCATCGGAATCGAGCTTGATGCCGATCAGCCCGGTGGGCATATGGCGGCGGAAATTGGCCACCATTTGCTTGGGCTCTTTCTCGCCGGTCAGCGCCGCCGCCTCGGTGCGGCTGGGGGCGAAGATTTGAATGTGCGGGAGAATCGGTTCGAGGAGATTTCGTGCGGCCGGAGGATTGACGGTATCGAGAGCAATTTTGGTGTCGGGGGCCGTGGAGCGAAGTTCCTGTAAAAGAGCCGGAAGGTCCGGCGTAATCGTCGGGAGCAGGCCGAAATAGCCGATCTGCACGAATCGCGATCGCTTGAAGGTCGGCATGCATTGACGGAACGCATTGGCATCCAAAAGCGGTGTTGCGCCGGGGGTATGGAAGAAGGCCCGCTCGCCGCCAGGCTCGACGGCGACGACGGTGGCGCTGGTTTGGGCTTTGTCGGTGGTGATGACGGCGGAGGTATCGATGCCGCTTTTTTGCAGCCGCTCCAAAACCGCCGCCCCCAGCACATCCCGCCCAACCATTCCGGCCGCGGCCACTTTCATGCCCAGTTTGGCCATCGCCAGGCCGGTGTTGCAGACGTTTCCGCCGGTGGTAAGGGTGACCGAATTGACGATCTGAAGACCGCCGGGGGGAGGAGGGGGACGCAGGCCCATCGGCTGGGCGATGATGTCAGCGACGATCAAGCCAAAAAGGGAAGCGTCCATAGGATAGAGAATTCAGAACTCAGAATTCAGAAGGATACATTGTTTAAGCCGGTAGTTTGGCCGCGGGGGCGGGGCTGAGGACTTCCAGGTGCGTGTAATCGTCCAGGTTCAGCGAAGTGATCTCGCCGTCCTCCTTGCGGAGGATCAGGCGATCGAGCCAGAGCTTGTCATCCTTGGAATGAGCGAACCAACTGCCGGTTTGTTTCTGCTCATAGGCGATGATCGTGCCGGTGATCCGATTGGTCCAGACGCGGTCGCGATGGGGAATCTGCTGCGTCACTTCCACGATCGCACCGGGGAGAAGCTGTTTTCGGATCGGTTCTTCCATTGCCGAATCATAACAGGCCACGTCTGGGGTGGCATGGGCAGCCGTACTCGGATGCCCGTGCTGTTCCATAGCGTGGCCAGCATATTACGTCTGCGCGCGCGCCTTGGTCAGTTCATTCCACAAATGCGACATCGCCTCCGGAACCACCCGCACCTCGCCGACGGCAGTCATGAAATTGGTATCACCCCCCCACCGCGGCACCACGTGCTGGTGAATGTGCCCCGGCAATCCCGCCCCCGCACATCGGCCCAGGTTGATCCCCAGATTGAATCCCTGCGGCGACATCGCCTTCTTCAACAGCCCAATCGCCGCAATCGTCTGCGTCTGGAGATCCAGTTGCTCGGCCTCGCTCAGCTCTTCCAGCTCGGCCTTGTGTGCTTTGGGCGCGATGAGCAGATGTCCGTTTGTATAGGGATATCGGTTGATCAGGATGATCGACTGCTCGCTCGACCACAAAATCAGCCGCTGGCGCCGTTCCTCCTCCGACTTCGCGGCCACCGCCTCACAAATAAAACACCCCTCCGACTTGGAAATTCCCGCGATGTATTCCATGCGCCAAGGGGCGTAAAGATGGGAACCGGACATGCAAAGATGTTAACGAGGCCTCAGGATGGTGCAATTCTCGGCTTCGTGAAGTGACGGATGAGGCCCAGAACACTTACCGCGATCAGCGCGGCAGCGCCATCGGCCAGAAAATCGCCGAATTCGGCGTCGCGATGGAAAAGCGGCTGGGTCAACTCATC
>DASYUA010000286.1:0-2658 GCA_036001665.1 Tepidisphaeraceae bacterium | reverse complement strand
GGCGCTTGGCTTTCGTTAGCTTCACGACCAGGTGACTAGGAGTTGGATGATCACTGGCAAGCTCGATAAACCCGCGACCCATCGCAAACGCGCACCTGCCGAAGCGGCCGCCACCCGCGTGCGCTTCGCCAACGGCCACATGGTCCTTGCCCTCACCGACGGCCGTCAGCTCTCCATCCCGCTCGATTTCTACCCCACCCTCCTCCGTGCCAGCCCCGCCCAGCGATCCGCCTGGCAGCTCATCGGCGATGGTACAGGCGTCGTTTGGGATGACCTCGACCTCCAGCTTTCAGTGCAGTATCTCCTCGAGGGCGCGCGCGAAGGCATCCCCAAGCCCCCACCACTTTCCTCTTTGCGACGGCGGCCTGGCAAGCCCAGGCGAAAATGAACGATGAGCCTCAAAGACTCCCGAACCTCGTTAATGCCCCACATCACCCGCATCGTTGCCGACGCCACCGCCGGCAACGCCCAGTCCCTTGGCGCTCCCGCTTCCCCTCCGCCCACTCCTCCCTCCCCCTTTCACACCCCCTCCCCCCGCCGCCGCTCCCTCTTCCTCACCCCCAGGCACGACCAGCATTTCCTCATGATCCTCTTCCAGGGCTATGCCGACATCGCCGATTCCCTCTCCCATCTCAAGCAGATCGACCGCTATCTCAACCGCGCCCCCGGCCGCACCGCCCCCATCACCCGCTCCGCCCACCTCTCCTATCACTACAACGCCTTCCTCAACGAAACCGCCATCATCGAGGATCGCATCCTCCATCATCTCTCCCTGGTCACCCAGAAATACCGCTTCGAGCCCGACGCCCCGCGCATCAAAAAAGCCCTCGAAGACCTCCAAAAGCTCGCCACCGCGGCCCTCAAACCCCTCTCCCATCTCCGCTCCCAGCACGCCCGCGAAAAAAAATACACCCATCCCGAAATCGAGCGCTTCCGCATTATTGAGATGATCTCCGTCAGCCAATCCAGCCCCTTCAGCAAGTCCACCGTCGAACAAACCTTCAAACACACCCGAAAAATCGTCCGCGACGCCGTGCAGGAACACACCGTCAAGGTGGAGGGGGTGGTGGATTCGGTTTTCAGGGTGTTGAAGCAGTTGGTGATGAGGGGGAATGCGGTGAGGTTTCCGGTGAGGTAAGAGAAATGGATGACATTCTAAGCGTCGCGAAATCCGATGAGAATACAGTTATCTGGCTAGGCGCTGGATTCGCGCGATGCGTAACAGCCGGGAAAGCACCGTTGATGGCCGGATTCTTCGAGAGTCAGAAAAGGGGGATAAGTCAGAAAAGGGGATAGAAGTCAGAAAAGGGGATAGGTCCAATTTTCGAAGTCAGAAAAGGGGATAGGTCCAATTTTCGAGTCAGAAAAGGGGATAGAACCGGACGCTTTGTCTCTAGACAGGGCCCTAATACTTGTCTCGCAGCGCCTGCTGTTTCGCCGTCAACAACCAGCCTTGAAGTGTTCCCGCCCCGCTTTCCACCTGTGTCTCTCCGCTCACCGCCAGGTCAGTCCCCGTCCAATCGGCCATCACCGCGTCGATCGCGCCAGTTCCCGACATGAGCGAACGCCCCTCCAAACTCTCCATCACCGGCGCTCCAGCCTTTGCTTTTCCAATCGTCTCGCACATGACTGCCTCCTGGATTCCCACAAAGTTCTCGATCCGCCTCACATCCCCGACGCACGCCCATCCGTCGTGAACACATACGCCCCACCGTCCGACGACGACGGCACATAACACGCACAATTCACATGCGGCTTCGTCCGCTCAAACTGCTCCTTCGCCGCCGTCGCGTCACCCTCGGCCGTCAGATCGCCCGCAGTCGCCGACATCAGCCGCCGCTCTTCCAGCGCCTCCACCATCACATGCCCGAAAATCTCCTTCCGCCGTTTCATCTTCCGCTCCCTTCAGTAAGGCCGGCCGATGCTCCCGCCGTCGAGCCCCCGTCCTTCGTCTTCCAGATGCCCCCATTCGCCGTGCCGACGTAGTACGTGTTGCCCGCCGACTCCGAATCGACGGTAGTCAACGAGAGTAATGTCGCCGACATCAGCCACCGCTCTTCCAGTGCCTCCACCATCGCCCGCACGCCGCTAATTCGTTTCTCGCATCTCATCCTGGCTCCTTTCATCGACTCCCCCCATTCTCCACCCCCACCCCATCCCCCACCATTGCCCTGAACAGGTCAATGGGAAGCAATTGACTCCGATCAACCTCATCCCCTCACCCCCCGCCACACCCGCTCCCACTCGTCTTATCTCAATCCCCCTCCCTCCTCCTCCTACTCCTCCTCTTCACCCTGCTCTTACCCCTCTTCTAAATCCTCATCCTAATCCTCCTCTTCCCCCCTTAAGCGGGACAGTCCTCCTTAGCAATCCTCATCCTCATCCTCATCCTCCTCTTGCTACCGCGCACTACCCCGCACTAAGCCGGACGGTTCTTCTTAGCAATAACACGATATTCATCGCCGCCCACCATATAACCTAATATTTCCCAAATATTTCTATTGACATACCCCCTCCCCCCTGCTACCATCCTATTGCCCAGCGCTCCGGGACTCCCGCCAGCGTGTTGGGCATCCAAAGGGTGGGAAACCTCCTCCTCGTAGGGTGGGGCTCGCCCCACCGGTGGGTCGGGCTCTCCTGCCCGACATTCGGCCGCCC
>DASYUA010000285.1:0-4779 GCA_036001665.1 Tepidisphaeraceae bacterium | reverse complement strand
CAGGGACGGCAAGTGACGTCAAAAGCTGCATATAAGTATTCGCCGAAGCCCCTCCTCGGCATTTAAAGGTCCTTGTCACCGGAACTACCGAAGCGATGATCTGACCAGCTCTTACCGGATCACCTACGGCGACCAAGATCTTGAGGCCGATGTCTCGCCGCTTTAGGCTATACGACAGCGTCAGATTATCCGCGCTACGCTGAATTTGAACTCGATCTCCGGAGACTGCTTTGACGGAGCCGTCTGCGCTTGCCACCGCGCTCGGCCAAAGTACTCGGACCTCAAACCCCTCCTGAGAGCCTTTTGCTTCGCTAACAATGGTCTGTTTCTCCTGGAATGCGCGCCGCAGCGCCTTAGCCGGAATGTATTGAATCAGGTCGCTTGCCTCCCAATCTGTCGCCCCCATCCCGGTTCGTGTGCAGAGAGCAAGCCCCACCATATCGTTGTCGCCGAGCCCCTTGTCCCAGCTTCGCTCTTCGTCAGCCAACGAATGCGACATGCTTATTTCAAGATCGGTCTTCGCCCTCGCTTCTGTCCGCGTGGCGCATGCCAAACAAAGCAAATCAGGAACTCGAAGTCGCTTGATTTTGATTTTCTTCCAAATTTTATAGCTCATCGACCCACGTTCTAGTTCAATCGGCCGATGTCCCTGCTTTTGCAAATCCGCAAAAACTCCCTTGGTTCCGGTTGCGCCAATCACCAACTTTTCCAGAAAACTCGCATCGGTCTTATACGCACGCCTATCAGCCATTCGGTTTCCCTGATTGCCCTAAAAGAACACGCTCACTCCTGGGAAGTCCCTAGTACGTCAACGAGTTGCTCCGTCGATTATCGGTGTTGCAGACGCGCAGTCCAGAGGGCAACCGCTCCGCCCTCGATTGGGTCATCGACCAATACCAGATCTGCACCGACAAACGCTCCGCCATCACCTCCGACCCCAACCGCCCCGACGACGAGCAATACATCCTCCGCCTCGTCGGCCAGGTCATCCGCGTTTCCCTCGAAACCGTCAAGATCGTCTCCTCTCTCCCCACCCCCTTCCCCTCCTGACCTCTCCGTGCCTCCGCGCCTCCGTGGTGAAATCCTCTCCCGTACCACGGGCATCTTGCTCCGTCTCTCCTCCGATCAGCGTCCATCTGCGTAATCTGCGGCTCTTCCTCCGCGCCTCGGTGTCTCTGCGGTGGATATTCCGGATTTTCACACAATTCCCAAATTTTTACCGAACAACCTCACCCCCAAAAACGTATAAGCTACGGTAGGTCGGGCACTCCTGCCCGACATCCTTAAAGAAAGGGGGATCCGATGCCTTGCTCTCACCCACCCAGCCGTACCCCCGCCCATTCCCTATCTTCACCGACCCCCGAACCCCGACCCCCGAACTCTCAGCGCTACGAAACGAACCCATTTTTGCCTGCCCATCTCTTTCCTTCGTCCCCTGTCCCTTGCCCCTCGTCCCTTGTAATTCGGGACTCGCTTTTTGCCGACAGGGACCTGATTTCGCGCCAAAAGGACTTATTTGGGACGCGAAAAGGACTCGGAAAGGACTCGAAAAGGACTCGGAAAGGACTCGCTTTTTTTGGCGATTCCTTGCCCTGCCCATTCACAACCCTAGTCCTAAACGAAATTTACAAAAAACCACGTCCCGACCCTCTTCGAACTACTTTTTTTCTTCCCCCCACCCGCGCCAACAAAACAAAACCAATCAAACCCATCCCCTTCAAGTTTCAGGCCTTCAAGTTTCATCTCCCCCTCCCCCAGCGAGTATCATTGCCCATCTTCCAACAATTAGGAGCCTTCCATGAATGAAACCACAACCACCCCCCACACTCCCGCCACCTCCGGCCGGCCGCAGAGTGGGCAAAGCGGGCAGGGGCCGCAGATTCAGCGGCAGTTCGTGAATTTCGCGTTTTTCAAGCTCGATGCGCAATTTCGGCGGCTGGGTTCGGAGGAGAAGCAGCGGGCGCGGGAGGAATTTCTCAATTTGTTCGCGCAGCCGCGGGCGGGGATGATTTGTTTGAGCTATAGCACGGCCGGCTTGCGGCCGGATTGCGATTTTCTGCTGTGGCGGATCAGTCTGAGCGCGGATGACTTTCAGGCGCAGACGGGGGCGATCAACAAGACGCGGCTGGGGGGTTATCTCACCACGCCGCATTCGCTCGTCTCCATGACCAAGCGCAGCATGTACATCGACAAGGTCGATCCGTTCCACACGGCCGAGAGCCGCACGCACATCATTCCGGGGAAGCGGAAATATTTGTTCGTGTATCCGTTTGTGAAGACGCGGGAGTGGTATCTGCTTCCGCTGGAGCGGCGGCAGGAACTGATGGATGGGCACATCAAAATCGGCAACGAGTTTCCCAGCGTGAAGCTCAACACGACTTATAGCTTCGGGCTGGATGATCAGGATTTTGTGGTGGCGTTTGAGACGGAAGAGCCGAAGGATTTTCTGGACCTGGTGATGAAGCTGCGGGAAACCGAATCGAGCAAATACACGCAGCGCGACACGCCGATCTTCACGTGCATCCAATTGCCGATGGAGAAAATATTGGATCAGCTATTCTGAGTTCTGAGTTCTGAGGGGTTTGGTCCCATAACACACACCTGGGGGGATGGGTCAACTGTGCCCAAGCAAACGCCGATGCACTCTGTATGGAAGCGACTTCCTCCACCTTCGCCTGCGCCAAGTGCGGCAAGTCTCACGGTTGGACTCCCGAAATCGTCGGCAAAACCGCCAAGTGCTCCTGTGGGGCTGTCCTGAAGATTCCGTCGGCCCCTCCCGGCACCGAAGCCGCCAAAAGAGAAATCGCCTACAAAGAACCCAACCCCGGCTTTCTTGTTCCGCCGGCGCCGCTTGCGGGCGCTGCATCCGGCGAACCACTGCCCACCGCCGAAGAGGCAATTATCAGTCTCTATCAGCCAGTCACCGGCTCACAGCCGCGCGTGCGCGCCCCCATGGAATTGGCCGATGAGGAGCTGGATCCGAAGGTTGAGGCCGAGCTGAATGATTTGGCCAAATATGGCGACAAAGAGGGCGAGCAGAAAAAGCCCAATCCTTATCTCGACCTTCACCTGCCGCTGATTCTGCTGGGGATCGGTCTGATGCTGACTTTCGGGCAGGCTTCGCTGATGGCCGGCCACGAGGATGGCGGCCTGCCCGGCGCCCTCTTCCATGTCAGCGTCAGCCTGGTGGGCAGCATCATCCTGATGATCATCGCCCTGCTGGCGGCGGCCAAATTCACCGGCATTTATTTCGGCAACGCCGCGACGGCCATCCTGAAAATCGCCGCCATCTATGTGGCGCCGACAACTCTGGGCAGCGTCCTTGCCGCCGTGCTCGGCGGAGAGACGCCCGTGGTCATCCTGGGGTGGGGGGTGAGCGTGGTGCTCTACTGGGCGCTGCTGGCCTATCTCTTCCGGCTGGATGGCACGCAGACCATGGCCTGCGTCTTCTGCATTGGTCTGCTGCGGATGATCACGCAGATGTTCATCGTGGCCTCGCTGATTTCCTGACCAGGGCAATCGCACGTAACCTTATTCTGCCATCTTGGCGGGGCAGGAATGGCGGTTCCGGCGAGGGTGGCCAGGCCACAGGGCACGGCGGCTGAAGCCGCTCCTACGAAAGACGGCGGACAGGAATGTCCGCCCCACCAGACGGCGGACAGGAATGTCCGCCCCCCCATTTAACAGCCCCATGCGGTTGCCCCTGCTCTCCTGACGATCTCCACCGCAAACTTTGCCTTGATAGCGCAGGGTAGCGGAGATAGGGTACGCGGTGATGAGCATCGCGGCCCTGATCGACCAGCAACTTCCCCGCGCGGTTGAGCTGCGCCATCGCCTGCATCAGATACCGGAGATCCGCTACGAAGAGTTCGCCACCTGCGCTGCCATTCGGGCCGAGCTGGACCGTCTGGGCATCCGCTACGTCGATGGCGTGGAAGGTGCGCCGACGGCCACGATCGCGTGGCTGGGCGAGGCGTCGCGCGGCTGCATCGGGTTGAGGGCTGATATTGATGGGCTGCCGATTTGCGAAGCGAGCGGGTTGCCCTGGGCGAGCCAGCATCCAGGGCGGATGCACGCGTGCGGACACGATGGTCACTCGGCCAATCTGATCGGCGTCGCGGCCATGCTCAAGTCGATGGAATTGAAGCTGCCGGTGTGCGTGAAACTGATCTGGCAGCCGGCGGAGGAAGGGGGCGCGGGTGCGGATCGACTGGTGGCGGCGGGGGTGCTGGACGGGCGGATTGGGCCGAAAGTTGAGGCGATATTCGGGCTGCACGGCTGGCCGGGATTGAAGGTGGGGTTGGTTGCGACCAAACCCGGGGCGCTGCTGGCAGCCACCGATTCGTTTACGGTGCAATTCAAAGGCAAAGGTTGCCATGGGGCATACCCGCATCTGGGCCACGATCCGATCGTGGCGATGGCCGAGGCGATTGTGAATCTTCAGCAGGTGGTGAGCCGGGACATCGACCCGACCGATCCGGCGGTGGTTACCGTGGGCATCGTCAATGGGGGCACGGCGATCAACGTGATTCCCGATGTGGTTGAATTCTCGGGCACGGCGCGCAGCCTGCACACGGGGATGCGGAGAAAGCTGCGCGAGGTGATCGAGCGGAGATGCGGCGGAATCGCGGCGGCGCATGGGTGTCAGATGCGGTTTACGTGGGAGGATGGATATCCGCCGACGACCAATGATGCGGCGATGGCGGAATACGTGATCCGAATTGCTCGGAAGACTTTGGGGGAGGAGAAGTTTATTCCGGTGGCGCGGCCGTCGATGGG
>DASYUA010000284.1:0-45797 GCA_036001665.1 Tepidisphaeraceae bacterium | reverse complement strand
GGGGGTTGTGGATTTTGAAGGTGAAAAAGGCGAGTCCTTTCCAAGTCCTTTTCGAGTCCTTTTTGCGTCCATTTTAAGTCCCGGGCGGGTCCTGATTGAGGGTGGGAGATGCGAAACGAGTCCCGGACGGGGGGGAGGGCGGCGGTAGCGGTGGGGTGGAGAAAATGGGTTCGTTTTGCAGAGGAGGTGGGGTGAAGGGGGGTGGCGGGAGGTCGGAGGATGAGGATGGAAGGAGGGCGCTGGGCGGATGGCCGGGTGAGAAAGCGAAGCGGGCGATGTGCGGACGTCTCGATCATCAAAAACACCTCCTCTATATATAGGGTGATGTTGCGCGGATTGAATTGTGTTTTTGGCGGGTGGCGCAACGGGATGTTGGAATTGCTGGGGCAAATCGGAAAAAAATCTGGAAAGATTTTTTGAGAGCGCAACGGTTGAAGGAATGCGGGGGATTTGCGGGGCGAGCTGCAAGCTAGAAATGATGAATGACGAAGATACGCATCGATGAGTACATCGATGCGTGTCGGACAGGAGTGCCCGACCTACCGGAGGCCCCGGAGTACCGGGAGAGGGGAAAAAGCGGAGTACGGGAGCCAGGGGGAAAGCGGGGACCGGGGCCGTGGAGGGGCGGGAGCGCGGTGGGGTGGCTGGGAGCTTACAATGGGGCGATGGCGGTGATTACGCGGATTGTGGAGGCGAAGCGGAGGCGGCATATTTATCTGGATGGGAAGTTTGCGTTTAGCGTGAAGCTGAATGTGGTGGCGCGGTTTCGGCTGAGGGAGGGGATGAAGCTGTCGGGGGAGCAGATTGAGGAGATTGAGCAGGGGGAGGTTCGGCAGGAGTGTCTGGATCGGGGGATCAAGTATTTGAGTGGGCGGCTGCATAGCAGGGAGGAGTTGAGGAAGAAATTGTTGCGGCAGGAATATTTGCCGGGCATGGTCGAGGAAGTGTTGGAGGAGCTGGCGAGGCTGGGATATGTGAATGATGAGCGGTTTGCGAAGACGAAGGCGCTGGCGGCGGCGCAGCACAAGCATCATGGGCCGAGGCGGGCGATGGTGGAATTGATGCGGGCGGGGGTGAAGCGCGAGGTGGCGGAGGTGGCGGTGGGGGAGGTGTATGAGAACAACGATAATATTGGCGAGGCGAGGAGGTTGGTGGAGAAACAGGCGGGGAGGTTGAGGAAATTGGAGCCGCAGGTGGCGCGGAGGAGGCTGGTGGGGATGCTGGTGAGGAGGGGTTTTGAGTATGATGCGATTCGGCCGGTGATTGAGGAAGTGCTGGGGAGAGAACAAGAGTAGTTTTGAGAGCTCACGGGCGAGGCGCCCGTGCCACAATATGGATGTCGGGCAGGAGTGCCCGACCCACCGGCAAGATGGTGGTGCGAATTATGGCTGAGATTTCGTGGGATACGTTTGAGCGATATCGGCAGAAGGGTTTGGATGCGCGGAGGGCGGGGCAGTGGGATTCAGCGCGGATTTATCTGCTGGAGGCGGCACGGGCGATGACGATTTTGGCGAAGGATGCGCAGGGGGAGGAGTTGCAACAGGGGCGAAGGGACATGGCGGCGAAGTTGCTGGAGCTGGCGCGGGATTGTGAGAAAGCGAAGGAGGAGAATCGGCGGCAGCCGCAGATTCGGCGCGGAGGTGGTGGGGGGCCGTCGAAGGAAACTTCGGCCGAGGGTGAGGGGGAGAAGTCGGCGTCGCAGTGGGTGGTCAAGGAGAAGCCGAGCATCAAGTTTGATGATGTGGCGGGGCTGGATGGAGTGAAGGAGGACATCCGGCTGAAGATGGTTTATCCGTTTGAGCATCCGGAATTGGCGGAGAGGTTTGGGATAAGAGGTGGCGGAGGTGTGCTGTTGTTTGGGCCGCCGGGCACGGGGAAGACGATGCTGGCGAAGGCGACGGCGGGGGAGATCGATGCGACTTTTTTCACGATCAGCCCGGCGGATGTTTTGAGCAAATGGGTTGGGGAGGCGGAGCAGAACATCAAGAAGCTGTTTGATGCAGCGCGAGGGGAAAAACGGGCGGTGATTTTTATCGATGAGATTGAGGCGCTGGTGCCAGCGCGGCGGGATGAGGGATCGAGCGTTATGCAGCGGGTGGTGCCGCAGATTCTTCAAGGGATGGAAGGGTTTGATAAGAAAACGACGCCGGTGATGTTCATGGGGGCGACCAATTGCCCGTGGCAGCTCGATTCTGCGGTGCTGCGGCCGGGGAGGTTTGATGAGAAGGTGTATATCCCGCTGCCGGATGTGGCAGCGCGGCGGAAGATGCTGGACATTTATCTCGGGAAGCGGCCGGTGGATGATGCGATTGATTTGAATGCGCTGGCCGACAAGATGGATGGATACAGCGGGGCGGACATCAAATACATTTGCGATCGGGCGGCGACGGTGCCATTTTTGCAGAGTGTGGCGAGCGGGGAGGAGGGGGAGATTACGTGGAAGATCATTGAGGATGTGATGGGGGACACGCCGAAGTCGGTGACGAGGGAGATGCTGGGGCGGTTTGAGAGTTGGTCGGCGAGCCAGGGGTGAGGATGTCCGGCACAGCCGGACCTACGTTCTTTCTGGCCCGCAAATGCAGCCTGGAAAGGCTGCACTACAAAATGGAGTTCTTCCATGCACCTGTCGCGTCGTGATTTTTTGCGGAATGCGAGCATTGTGACGGTGGGATTTGCGGGATTGCGGCACATCAGCGGGTGTGCGTCGAGCGGTGATGAGGCGGTGCAGATGGAGTTGAAGCCGGACCCGAAGAAGCTGTTTGATCTGCCGGAGGGATTTAGTTATCAGGCGATTTCGCGGCAGGGGGAGCGGATGGATGATGGGCTTTTTGTGCCGGGGAAGCAGGATGGGATGGCGGCGTTTGCGGGGGCGGATGGCAGGACGATTCTGGTGA
Organism: Tepidisphaeraceae bacterium; assembly: GCA_036001665.1. Lineage (GTDB taxonomy): Bacteria > Planctomycetota > Phycisphaerae > Tepidisphaerales > Tepidisphaeraceae > JBGPEF01. The sequence goes on along the minus strand of DASYUA010000284.1, from coordinate 42,903 downwards.
GGAATCACGAGCTGGAGCCGCAGGAGAAGGAGCTGGGGCCGTTTGGGAAGAAGAATGAATTGGCCGAGAATCTGGATCAGCATCTTTTTTATGATTTTGGCCGCGGGGAGAAGCCGGCACTGGGTGGGACAACGACGCTGATTTACAACACGAAGGAAAGGCGGCTGGAAAAGCACTTTTTGAGCCTGACGGGGACGAGTCGGAATTGCGCGGGAGGGGCGACGCCGTGGGGAAGCTGGATCACCTGCGAGGAGACGGTGGATGACCCGGATGATCAGCTTGAGAAGGAGCACGGATTTAATTTTGAGGTGCCGGCGAATGCGATGGAGTTGGTGAAGGCGGCGCCATTGATTCAGATGGGAAGGTTTCGACATGAGGCGATTGCGGTCGATCCGAAATCCGGGGTCGTTTACGAAACGGAAGATCGGCCCAATGGATTGCTTTATCGGTACCTGCCGAATCAAAAGGGGCGGATGGTGGCGGGGGGACGACTGGAGGCGCTGCGGATCAAGGGGAAGGCGCTGACGGACACGCGCAACTGGTATGGGAATCGGCGGATCGAGGTGGGGCAGGTGATGGATGTGGAGTGGGTGGATGTTTCCGAATTTGATCCAAAGGAGGATGAGCTGAGGGTGTATGGGTATTTCACGCACGGATGCGCGCGATTTGCGCGGGCGGAGGGGATGTGGTATGGGAGGGAGGCGGTTTACTTTGCATGCACGACGGGAGGGGAGGCGCGCAAGGGGCAGATTTGGAGATATTTTCCGAGTCGATATGAGGGGACCGGTGAGGAGAACAATGCGCCCGGCAGATTGGAGCTGTTTGTTGAGCCCAATGACAACAGCATTGTGGAGAATGCGGATAATCTGACGGTTGCGCCGTGGGGGGATCTGATTCTGTGCGAGGATCAGGAGGGGAAGACCACTCCGGATCAGTATCTGCTGGGGGTGACGCCGAGCGGGCACGTGTACAAGTTTGGGAGAAATGCGCTGAACAGTGCGGAGCTGGCGGGAGTGTGTTTTTCGCCGGATGGGTCGACGTTGTTTGTGAATATTTACACGCCGGGGATCACGCTGGCGATTACGGGGCCGTGGGAGAAGGCGATGAGGGATGTTTCGAGGAAAGCGCTGGAAGTGGCGTAGGTCCAGCTGTGCCGGAGATTCCTCGTCCGGCACAGCCGGACCTACGACTGGCTTGAGTTTTCCCGCGAATCGGCGCGGTGCTAGAATGGGGATATGAACGTCAATCAACTCAATAGCGAACAGATCAATCGATACAAGCGACACCTCATTCTGCCGGAGGTGGGGATGGAGGGGCAGAAGAAATTGCTGAATGCGAAGGTGCTGTGCATTGGGGCGGGGGGGTTGGGGTCGCCGATCAGTTTGTATCTGGCGGCGGCGGGTGTGGGGACGCTGGGACTGGCGGATGTGGATGTGGTGAGCCCGAGCAATTTGCAGCGGCAGGTGATATTTGGAACGAGCAATATCGGGGAGGACAAGGTCAAGGCGGCGTCGAAGCGGCTGAAGGATCTGAATCCGGATGTGAAGGTGATCGAGCACAAGACGGTGGTCAACAGCTCGAACGTGATTGATCTCATCAGGGATTATGATGTCATCGTGGATGGCACGGATAATTTTCCGACGCGGTATTGCGTGAATGATGCGTGCGTGCTGCAAAAGAAGCCGAATGTTTATGGGTCGATCTTCCGGTTTGAGGGGATGGTGACGGTGTTCGCGCCGCACCTCAAGAATCCGGATAATGGAGAAAAGGGGCCGTGCTATCGATGTCTTTATCCGGAACCGCCTGATCCGGGGTCGGTGCCGAGCTGCGCGGAGGGCGGAGTATTGGGGGTGATTTGCGGAGCGATTGGATCGCTTCAGGCGACGGAAGTGGTGAAATTGATTTTGGGGATTGGAAGGCCGGCGATTGGAAGGCTGATTACGTGGACGTCGCTGGACATGGAGTTTCGCACGTTCAAGATTCGCCATGATCGCAAGTGCCCGGTTTGCGGGGACAATCCGACGATCACAGCGCCGATCGACTATGAGCAATTCTGCGGCGTGCCGATTCTCGATCCCAAGTCGCTGGCCGAGACGGAGGCGGAGGTGAAACTGGCGAGGCAGCCCGCGGGGGCTTCGGCCGGCAAGAAGAGCGAAGCGAATCTGGATGAGCGCGGGTTGCCACCGGGATATCATTTTGATCCGAATTGGGAGACGACGCCGCGGGATGTGAAGGGGATGCTGGACCGGGGGGACAAATTTGTGTTCATCGATTGCCGGTTGCCCAACGAACATCAGATCACCCACATCGAAGGGGCCAAGCTGATTCCGTTGCAGCAGATCGGGCAACACATTGCGTCGTTGAAGCAGCATCAGAACGATAAGATCGTGGTGCATTGCCGAACAGGGGGCCGGTCCATGCAGTTTACGCAGCTTCTGCGGCAGAATGGGTTTGCCGACGTGAAGAGCATGGCGGGGGGTATCCTGTTGTGGAACAAGGACATCAATCCCGGCGGGCCGCAGTATTAAGTCGCAAACGCGGGGTGTAGGGTCGGCTTTAGTGGTCGATTTGGTCATAACGCGCGCTAAAGCGGACCGAACCATTTGTCAAAAGGGTGTTTTCAGAAGAATATAGAAGACTGGGCTAGGGCAGGTGGAAGCCCTGCCCATGTCGGCCGCAGGGTACATGGTCACCGAACGCACACCCATCACGACTGATCAGATGAAGCTGGTGCTGGATGTGGCATCGCTGCTGGCGATGACGGCCGACCTGGATGCGCTGCTCACGCGGATTTGCACTGCATCAACATCGCTGGTCAGCTCGGAGCGGGCGAGCATTTTTTTGCATGATCCCAAGACGGGGGAGCTTTGGACGAAGGTGGCACTGGGCGCGAAGGAAATTCGCGTGCCATCGACGGCCGGGATTGTGGGGCATGTTTTCCAGAACAATGAGACGCTGCTGGTGGCCGAGCCGTATCAGGATGCGCGGTTCAATCGGGAGGTGGACAAGCGCAATGGCTTCATCACGCGCAATTTGCTCACAGTGCCGGTGAAGAATCTGGAGCGGAAGCAGATAGGCGTGCTTCAGGCGGTGAATCGGATCGGTGGGGCATTCAGTGACAACGATATTACGGTGATGGAACTGCTGGCGGATCAGGCGGGAGTGGCGATTCAGCGGTATCGGCTTCAGATGGAGGTGGTGCGGACGGCGGGGCTTCAGCATGAGATGGAATTGGCGCAGAAGGTGCAGATGGCGATGATTCCCGCGACGCCGCCGCAGATTCCGGGATTGTCGGCGGTTGGATGGGCGCGGACGGCGTCGGTCACGGGCGGAGATGCTTATGATTTGTGGGAAATGGCCGACGGGCGGATGGGGGTGTTTCTGGGGGATGCATCGGGGCATGGGATTGCGCCGGCGCTGGTGGTTTCGCAGGCGCGGACGTTGATTCGGGCGTTGTCGGAGCTTAATTGCGATCCGCTGTGGCTCCTGTCGCGCGTCAATGCGCGGCTGGCGAGTGATTTGGAGCCGGGGATGTTTGTGACGGCGTTCATGGGGTGCGTGGGAGCCAATGGGGAGCTCAAATGGTGCAGCGCGGGGCATGGGCCGTTTTTTTTGCGGCCCAATCGGAATGAAAAAGTGAGAGTTTTCGAGCCGCTTGGCCCGCCGATTGGGGTATTGCCGGAATTGATCTGTGATCAAGCGCCCGACCTGCCGTTGGGGCCGGGGGGAAGCCTGATTGTCATGAGCGACGGGGTGTTTGAGGCCCGCAGCAGCAAGGGGGAGTTGTATGACGTCGATCGGGTGATCGCCCTGCTGGATGAGAATCCCGATTGCACGCCGCAGGAGCAGATTGCGACGTTGCGGGATGCGATGTTTAAGTGGCAGGGGAAGGAAGAGCCGGTGGATGATCAGACGGTGGTGATTATTCAAAGGAATGACGAGTAGGTTGGGCACTCTTGCCCGACATGAGCGCAGCCTCATGGAGAAAATCTCGACTGAACTCAGGAAGCGATGGCGGCATCTTCCGCACTGGCAACTGGGCGGGCAGACTTACTTCATCACATTTCGATCAGCGCGAGGAGAATTGTCAGACGCAGCCTTGCGCCAGGTCATGCAACACATACTTCATGACCACGGGAAGAAGTATGAGCTTTTTTTTTGCCGTGGTCATGCCTGATCACGTTCACATGATCCTGAAGCCTTTGGAAAGAGTGGCGGGAACGTGGTGGAGCCTGGCGGATATCAATCGGGGGATCAAGGGAACGAGTGCCAGGTTCGTCAACAAAATCCTGGGAACGGCAGGGGCAGTTTGGCAGGAGGAGAGCTTTGATCGAATCGTGCGGGATGAAAAAGAGTATGAGGAGAAGATGCAGTACATGTGGGATAACCCGCTGAAGGCGGGATTGGTGGCGGATGGAAAGGCTTATCCCTATTACGTGTTCCCCCCGGAGAGGGGATTGTCGGCCTGACGGCCGACGTCGGGCAAGAGTGCCCGACCTACCGAATACGTGTCGGTGGGAGGGGCCGACGTACCGAATGCGCGTCGGGCAGGAGTGCCCGACCCACCCGTGATTATTCAAAGGAATGATTGAGCAAAAATTGCGCGGGGGGTATAATGCGGGTTGTGGGGTGGGCATCAGGGAGGATGAGTAATGAATCGGGACCTCTCGGCGCTTCGGCTTGATGGACTTATCGCTCGCGAATGGCTGGCGGCCAATGGGAATGGGGCGTTTGCCAGCTCGACGCTCTGCGGGCTCAATACACGGAAATATCATGGGCTGCTGGTGGCCGCGATGGCGCCGCCGGTGCGCAGGATGGTTTTGCTCTCGCGGGTTGAGGAGACGGTGCAGTGCGGGGGGGGGTCGTTTGACCTGGCGTGCAATGAATACCCCGGAGTGATTCATCCGCAGGGGCAGAGTTTTTTGCGGGCGTTCAATCATGAGCCGTTTCCGCGGTGGGCGTATCAGGGGGATGGGTGGACGGTCGAGCGGCAACTTCGGCCGCTTCAGGGGGAGAATACGATTGTATTGAGTTACACGGTTTTGGGGGGAAGCGCATCGGTGGAGCTGGAGGTTCGGCCGCTGTTTGCGCTGCGGGGGATGCACGAGCTGATGTATCAGTGGAATGCGCCGCTGGAGGCGCAGAAATTGGGGAAACGGCATCACCGAATTCCGGCGACGTCGAAATCGCCGGAGGTTTTCTTTGCGCATGATGGTTTGTTCACTTCGCAATCCTCGTGGTACTTGAACACGATTTACCGCCGCGAGCAGGAGCGGGGATATTCGGGGTTGGAAGATTTGTGGATGCCGGGGGTCATTCGGTGGAAGCTGGCGCCGGGGCAGACGGTGCATTTCATCTGCTCGGCCGAGCCGATCGATTATGCGCGGGTGATCACCGAAGCCCAGAGGCAGTTTGAAATTGCGGTGCCGCCGGTTTTGACGCAGAAACCGGATGGGGCCCTGGAGGCGCTGGTGCGGGCGGCGGAGCAGTTTGTGGTCAAATGCCGAGAGAAGGGACCGGCGGTGATGTCGGCGTATCCATGGTCATCGCCATCGGGGCGGGATGCGATGATCTGCCTGCCGGGATTGTTTTTGGTGACGGGCAGAATTGATGAGGCGAGGCAGTTGCTGCTGAGCTTCGCAGCGGCGATGCGCGATGGATTGATGCCTTCGGAGATCGCAGAGGATGGGTCGGGACACCGGTATGAGGCGGCCGATGTGTCGCTGTGGTTCATTCACGCGGTCGGCGAATATCTGCGCTATCGCGGGGATGAATTAGTGGTGCAGCGGGATTTGCTGCCGGCGATGCAGCAGATTATCGATGCGTATCAGCGCGGAACGGGTCTTGGCATTGGCGCGGCCGAGGATGGATTGCTGCGAAGCGGCGTGGCCCATATTCCGGTGACGTGGATGGATGCGCGGGTGGGTGATTGGGTCATCACGCCGCGGCGGGGGAAGGCGGTGGAGATTAATGCGCTTTGGTACAACGCGCTGCGAACGGTGGCGGATTTATCGCTGCGGTTTGGGAATGCAGCGCGGGCCGACGAGCTGAATGCGATGGCGGAGATGATGAAGGAATCATTTAACCGGGTTTTCTGGAATGACGAGGCGGGATGCTGTTTTGATGTGGTGGATGAGGGGGCGAACGATATGTCGATTCGGCCGAACCAGATTTTCGCGATAAGCCTGGCTTATCCGGTGCTGGAGGGGACATGGCAGCGGGCGGTGCTGGAGAAGCTGAAGCAGGAGTTGCTGACGCCGGTTGGAGTGCGGACGCTCAATCCGACGGATGTGAATTACCAGGGGCATTATGTTGGCCCGCCGGTGGCGCGGGATCGGGCGCATCATCAGGGGTCGGCATTTCCGTGGCTTTTGGGGCCGTTGGTGAGCGCGTATGTCAAATTGAATGGCAGAGGTGAGGAGTCGAAGCGGGCAGCGCAGAAGATGCTCGGTGGGGTGCTGGAATACATGCAGGAACAGGGGATCGGGGAGATATGCGAATTGTTTGATGGGGATACGCCGCACCGGCCGGGCGGGGCGATCGCATCAGCGCGGTCGGTGGCGGAGGTGCTGCGGGCGTATGTGGAGGATGTGCTGGAATTGGGGCCGGCGGCGTTGCCGGTGCGGCCGAATCCAGCGCCGGCGAATCCGGTGAGAGTGAAGTAGAGGGATTGGGAAGATTGCGAGCACGGGCATCCGAGTACGGCTGCCAATGCCACACCTGACGCATTTGCGATTTGCGATTGAAAAGTAACAATGGGCCGCTTCGTTTGCGACGCGACTGAATTTTTTTCCACGAGGCGACCATGGCAGGTCAGGCATTTGGGGTGATCGGGCTGGAAGTGATGGGGAGGAATATTGCGCTGAACATCGAGCGTAATGGATTTCCCATCGCGGTCTATAACCGCACGTGGGCGAAGACGGAGCACTTTTTAAATGAATTGGCGCGGGGGAAGAATGCGAAGGGGGGGAAGACCGTCGCCGAATTTGTGCAACTGCTGGAGCGGCCGCGGCGGATTTTGATCATGGTGAAGGCGGGCGCGCCGGTGGATGCGGTGATTGGGGAATTGCGGCCGCTTTTGCAGCAGGGGGATATTGTGATTGATGGGGGGAATTCACTTTTCACGGACACGGAACGGCGCGTGCAGGAATTGTCGGGAACGGGGATCAAGTTTTTCGGCATGGGGGTCAGCGGCGGTGAGGAGGGCGCGCTGTGGGGGCCGAGCCTGATGCCGGGTGGGGATCGCGATGCGTATCAGCATCTGGAGCCGATTCTCACGAAGATCGCGGCCAAATCGGATTCGGGGCCTTGCGTGACGTACATCGGGTCGAAGGGGTCGGGGCATTTTGTGAAGATGGTGCACAATGGGATTGAGTATGGCGATATGCAATTGATCGCCGAGGCGTATGACTTGCTGAAGAACGTCGCGGGGCTGAATAATTCGCAGCTTCGGAATGTCTTCAATGAGTGGAACAGCGGTGATGACCTCAAAAGTTTTCTGATCGAGATAACCGCTCGGGTGATCGATTTTGCCGATCCCGATGGTTCCGGGAAACCTCTGGTGGAGATGATTCTCGACAAGGCCGGGGCGAAGGGGACGGGGAAATGGACGACGCAGACCGCGCTGGATTTGGGGGTGGCGATACCGACGATCACGGCGGCGGTGGATGCGCGATCGATTTCAGCGCTGAAGGAGCAGAGGAAGGCGGCGGCGCAGATTTTGAGCGGGCCCTCGCTGCATCCGGCCGGGAACGTGCTGAATTTCATCAATGATGTCCGGGCGGCGCTTTACTGTTCGAAAATATGCTCGTATGCGCAGGGGATGGCGATGCTCAACATTGCCGACAAGGTGTTCGGCTATGGCATGCGGCTGGATGAGATCGCGCGGATCTGGAAGGCGGGCTGCATCATTCGCGCGGTGTTCCTTAACTCGATCATGCAGGCGTTCAAGGAGCAGGCGCAGCTGGAGAATCTTCTGCTGGACAAGCGATTTCGCGAGGCGATCAATGCGAAGCAGGATGCGTGGCGGCGGGTGATCAACGTGGCGATCAGCAGCGGAATCCCGACGCCGGCGTTTAGCGCGTCGCTGGCGTATTACGACAGCTACAGGCGCGAGCGGCTTCCGGCCAATCTGATTCAGGCGCAGCGGGATTTCTTCGGGGCGCACACTTACGAGCGGATCGACAAGCCGGGTGTTTTTCATACCGAATGGGGGGCGCAAGCTCCGCCGCCCAAGTAGTCTGGGGCCGATGAACAGGATTAGACACGGCCGTGGCAGGTGATGAAGAAATAGCCCCACTTCAATTATGAGAATCTTCACGCGGATTCGTCTTCGTGGGACGCAGCTTAGGACTGTGGCGGATCGGAGATTCGATGATGCGCAGGTGTTGCGTGAAACTGGCCTCAATGCGCGGGCCAACGGCGCGATCTACATGGGTGGGTTCGCAATTGAGTGTCTGCTGAAGGCAATGCTTCTTGACAAGTATAAATGGTTGGAGGATTCCCGTTATCCGGAGAGGCGATCGGCAACGGAGCAGCGGATGTGGTGGCTGTGCCATCGCTCGCATGACTTGGAAGCGATCCTAAGCTATCTTCCGGAGGTGCGGCAGAAGCTGAGCTGTGGTGAACAGCGCGGCGCGCCGCGGTTGTCGCAGTCGTTAAAATCGGTGTGCAGCTGGACGATATTCGCGCGCTACTCGCCAGCCGCGGCTGACATGAACGATGCACGAATATTTCTCGATCAGATCAGGGAGCTCAAGTCATGGCTAAGGTAAGTAAGAAACCCGCATTTCTTGCGCAACTCAGGAATGCGCTGGTTGATGATCTGGCGAAAGCAGGTATTCACGCCAGGGTTGAACTTGAACCTGTCGCTACTACCAAGCTTCACCGCATTTTCGTGCTGGCGCCCGAGTTCCGCGCGCTGAAGCATTCGGAGCGCCAGAATCTGGTTTGGCGAATTGCTGACCGGGTTCTCGATCCGGATCAGCAATTGTTGATCAGCATGATCATCACACTCACCCCTAATGAGGCCAAGGGCGCCGCGTAGCGCTGGATTCGCCTTTTGAACCATGAAGCTCCTTGCTCTTGACGTTGGCTCCTCCTCCGTCAAATCGGCGATTCTCAGGAACGGGAGAATCGCCGGCCGGATCGTGCGCGCTGCATTTGCGACCCGACGCGAGGGGGTGCGGGTGGAGGTTGATGGCCGGTCGATTCTTAAGGCCGTGCGCGATGCGATTGGGGCGGTGGGCAAAGAGGCGAAGAGCGTCGATGCGGTGGGGCTGACGGTGATGGCGCCGTCGTGGGTGGCGATGGATCATGAGGGTGAGCCGCTCACGCCGGTGATCACCCATCAGGATCGGCGGTCGGTGGAGATTGCGCGGGAGTTGGAAAAACGCGTGGGGAAACAGCGGCACCTTAAGCTGGCGGGAAATCGGCCGTTTCCCGGGGGAATTTCTTCGACAACCTGGGCGTGGTTTTTGAAGAACGAGCCAGGGGTCATGAAAAGGGCCGATCTGTGCGGGCATCTTAATACGTTTCTGCACCGGCAGCTCACGCATGCGCGGGTGACGGATCCATCGAATGCGTCGTTCATGGGTTTTTATTCGACGCTCGATCAGGGTGGGTGGTCGGATGAGTTGTGTGACGCGGTGGGGATCAAGCGGCATCGCCTGCCACAGGTGGTGGGCGCGGAGGGAGTGGGGGGGATGATTGTCCGTTCGGCGGCCGGCAGATTTGGATTGACGCACGGAACGCCGATGGTCGTTGGCTGCATGGATGGGAGCGCGCCGATATTGCTGGCCGGGAATGAGCCGGGGCAACTGGTGAATGTTTCGGGGTCGACGGATGTTTTGGCGCTGTGCACGGACCGTCCGCGGCCGCATGAGAATTTGCTTACGCGCGCTGTGGGGGTTGGAAAGAGATGGTTGTCGGTCAGCACGCTGGCGGCGGCGGGATCGGCGCTGGATTGGGCGCACCAGACGTTTTTCCATGAGATGCCGTCCGCCAGGTTTTATGCGCTCATCTCGAAGATCGCGGGCGGTATTAAAAACAGTGATCCAGGCGGGGGAGTGGAATTTGAAAATTATCTGGCCGGGTCGCGCACGTCGCTGGAGCAGAGAAATGCGTCATTTACCGGCCTGTCGCTTGCCTCGAGCCGCGAGGATATGTTGCGTGCGATCCTTCGATCGCTGGCTCGCGAGAGCGCGGAACGGTTGAAATTGCTGGCTGATGTAAATACGGTTCGCATGCGCCGGCAGGTGCTATTGACCGGCGGCGTGCAGGGAGGGTTGAGCAAACTCCTTCACCGGTGGTGGCCGGGCAGGTGGACGTTCAAGGCGGAAGAAGAGGCGACGCTGCGAGGGGTTTGGAAGCTGGCAGATTCGTAACTTGGGGTTCAGCGGACCGCCGGTGCGAAAAGCGGTCGGCTAAATGGGTCAATTCGGCTGAATCGGTCAATATGGAGAAAAAGAGGGCCCGCTTCAGCAGACCGCCCTTCCAATTGCATCTACCGAAGCGGGCCCGATCGAAAATATGCTTATTCCGGCCGAGGCTTGCCTCCGCCGTCGCCACCTCCGCCGGTTGGTCCCATCATTGCTCCGCCGGCCGGCGCTGTGGTCATCAATATCTGCAACTGCTCCAGCGCCTTGTCCTGCTGGCCGGACATTTTGTAGAGTTCGACGAGTTGGAGCCGCACCGCCCGCTGCACTGATTCGTTTTTCACTTCGGGCAAAACCTTGGTGAAATAAGTAATTGCCGGGTCGGCTCCGCGCGCTCGCAGCATTTCTCCGGCAGTCACCACTGCCGCCACGCCGGCCGCCGCCGGATCGCGGGAGAGGCGGGAGTAGCGGTCGAAGACATCGAGATAATTGCGCATCGCTTCGACCTGGCCCATTTGCTGCATCATTCGACGGGCGATGTCCGGGTTGGCGCCATCGCCAGGACGGGGCTGATTGGGGCCGCGATTGGGACCGCCGGGTCCTCCGTCGGGCCGCGGGCCGCGGAACCCCGGATTATCAGGCCGCCCACCGCCATCCGGCCGGGCAGCGCCATCGGGTCGTCCGGGCCCGCCGTTGTCGGGTCGAGCCTGGTCTGTGCCACGATTGCCTTCGCCTCCGGGATTGGGCCGCTGGTCGCGCGGTCGATCGGGCGGTTGCTGGGCGAGCGACTGAATCGCGAGGCCGCAAACCATGCACAACAGCGCTATTGAAGAGAGCCATGATTTCATAAGGACTCCTGGGTGGTTGGAACGTCATTGGTCGTATCGTCGGATGGATTCGAGACGTTGATCACATCCCCCAGAGATGGAAAGATTGGCAGCGAGGGCAGGAAAAGCGGCTGGTCGTCCAGTGTCGGCGCCAGCGTGAGCGTCTCGGGCATCTGAGGAAGCGCGGGGAGGCTGACAAATGCCGGTCCCTGCTGCGTCGCCGGGACACGCTCGGTCTGTCGCGGCGATGGAACGATTGCCTGATTCAGCAGAACGATGACGATGATCGCCGCGGCCGCGCTGGCGATGATGGCGCCGACCATTCTTGGCCACCAATTGCGTCGTACTGGCAAGATTTGCGATGCCAAGTCTCCCGGAAATCGGGCTGAGTGATACGCCGCTCTGGCCGCTTGAAGTTGATCTCGTAGCTCGCTCATGATTTCAGTTGCTTTTGTGGCCCAAGTTTCTGCCGCATATTGCGAATGGCCTGAAAGACCAGCGCCTTCACGGTCCCCGCGGCACATCCCATGGCCGCGGCCGATTCTTCGACGCTGAGTTGCTCGAAAAACCGCAGGACCACGGCTTCGCGCTGGCGGATGGGTAACGCGTCGATCACCCGATTCACGATTTCCGCCCTTTCGCGCTCCTCCAATTCCTGGTGCGGCTCACCTTTGGCCGGCGCGTCGACCAGCAATTCCTCAGCTTTCTTCTCGCGCCTCATCTCGCGGGCCACGTTGATGGCGATGCCAAGCGACCAGGTCCGAATCTTGCTTCGGCCTTCGAAGGCCGGCAATTGCTTCAAAAACCGCAGGGCTGTCTCCTGGGTTGCCTCCCGGGCCTGATCCATATCTCCCAGCAGCCGGAGGACCATGCGGTACCATTGATCCTGAAGTTCACGCAGGAGCGCGGCTTGCGCCACGCGATTTCCACAGCGAGCGGCCTGAATCAATCGCGAATCGAGTTCCACTCGTTATTCCTGCATAGAATGAGTGAAAGAAAGCGGTAATCGGTTTAGGACCAAACCTTTGCGGGCCGATACCGTTGTATAAGTAACGCTCAGGGAGTATTCTACCCGCCCTTTTTGATGTGCTGTTCGTGCTGTAAAGGATTGTGATTGAATGAAAAGCGTGCGTAGTGACATCCGTAACCTAGCCATTATTGCCCACGTCGATCACGGCAAAACGACGCTGGTCGATGCCCTGCTGCGCCAATCGGGCAACTTCCGTGACAGTCAGGTTCAGCAGGATACATTGCTCGACTCCAATCCATTGGAACGGGAGCGGGGAATCACCATTTTGGCCAAGAATGTGGCCATCGTTTACCGCTCGCCACATGGCTCGGACGTGAAAATCAACCTGATTGATACGCCCGGCCACGCCGATTTTGGCGGGGAAGTGGAGCGGGTGCTGTCGATGGCGGATGGGGTGTTTTTGCTGGTAGATGCGGCCGAGGGGCCGATGCCGCAGACGCGGTTCGTGCTCAAGAAGGCGTTTCAGCATCAGCTTCGGCCGATCGTGGTGATCAATAAGATTGACCGGCCGGATGCGCGGGCTCACGAGGTGCTCGATGAGGTTTTCGAGCTGTTCATGGAGCTGGGGGCGGATGATGAGACGCTCGATTTTCCAGTTTTGTATGCTTCGGGGCGAGAGGGAACGGCTTCCTGGAAATTAGAGGAGCCGGGGACGAGCATTCAGCCGCTTTTTGAGGCGATTTTGAAGCACGTGCCCGCGCCGCACGGCGACCCGGAGGCGTCGCTTCAGCTTCGCATCTCGTCGATTCAGTACAACGACTATGTCGGCCGAATCGGCGTGGGGCGAATCTATAACGGAACGATCAAGACGGGCCAGCAGGTGAAGATCATCCGCCGTCGCGATGAAGAGGGCAATGCGCCGCCCAACATTGTGTGCAAGGTGGCTCAGGTTCAGGTGTTTGATGGGCTGGGGCGCAGCAATACTGAAAGCGCGTCGGCCGGTGATATTGTGGCGTTGGTTGGCCTGGAATCGGTGGAAATTGGCGACTCCATCTGCGATCCGATTAATCCGCAGCCGCTGGAGGCGACGGAAATTGAGCCGCCGACGCTGACGATGATGTTTAGCGTCAATGATTCGCCTTTTGCGGGCCGGGATGGGAAATATGTCACCAGCCGTAACATTCGCGAGCGGTTGTTTAAGGAACTCGAGTCGAACGTGGCGCTGCGGGTGGAGGAGACGGCAAACAAGGATGCATTCAAGGTGGCGGGCCGCGGATTACTGCATCTGGGGATTCTGGTCGAGAACATGCGCCGCGAGGGGTATGAGCTTTCGATCGGCAAGCCTCACGTAATCACTCGCAAGGGGGAGGATGGGCAGACGCTGGAGCCGATTGAGTATCTGGTTGTCGATGTGCCGGAGAAGAATTTGGGGAGCGTGATGGAACTGGTCGGGAATCGGCGCGGGGAATTGGCGCGGATGGACAACCGGGCGGGGCAGGTGCATTTGGAGTTTACGATTCCGGCGCGCGGATTGATTGGCCTGCGAACCCGCATGATGACCGCCACCCAGGGGCAGGCTATCATGCACCACAATTTCTTCGAATATGCTCCGATGCGCGGCGAGGTCCCGGCCCGGCAGAATGGGGTGATGATTTCCAATGGCACCGGCAACATCAACGCCTATGCGCTTAACGACCTTCAGGAACGGGGCATTCTCTTCGTGGCCCCCGGCGAGGAGACCTATGAGGGGCAGGCCGTGGGGGAACATTGCCGCGACAACGACATTGTCGTCAACGCGTGCCGCGTGAAGAAGCTGAGCAACATGCGGACGACGGGAAGCGATGAGAACATCATCCTCAAGCCGGCCCGCAAGATGACTCTGGAGCAGGCGCTGGAATACATCGAGGAGGATGAGCTGGTGGAGGTGACACCGCAGCACATCCGGCTGCGGAAAGAGATGCTTACGGAGATTGAGCGGAAGAGGAAGGGGAGGAAGCAGGCGGAGACGGTGGAGGTGTAATTGTTGTCATTGACGGAACATCTTTCCGATGTTTCTATGTCCACCGCGAACGATTTCCAATGGCCTGGTATGAGGGAAGTAGGCGATTGACACAGACAGGGTTCATCCCACCCTGCCCCGCTTCTCAGCGCTTCGCCGTCGCAATTCTGCAAACACTTCTTCGGCATCCACCACGTTGCCGCCCGCCAAATCAGCTTCTCCTTCAGCCAAGAGCCGATTGAGCTCGTCCCCCGATATCTCATCTCCTTCTTCCTGTTCACGAAGACGAAGCAACGCATCTTCAATCACTTCCGAAGGCGAGGCGTAAGTGCCACCTTGTACTTTTTCCTGAACGAACTGCTCAAGTTCGGGACGCAACGAGATGTTCATGGTCGTACTCCTACAGATATCATAGATATCATCGGCAAGCTCACTCCCCAATCACCTTCACCAGCACTCGTTTTGGGCGATTTCCGTCGAATTCGCCGTAGAAGATCTGCTCCCACGGGCCAAAATCCAGCTTGCCCTTGGTGATGGCCACGACCACTTCCCGGCCCATGATTTGGCGCTTCATGTGGGCGTCGGCATTGTCTTCGCCGGTGCGATTGTGTTGATAGCGGGAAGGGGAAGCGTCAAAGGGGGCCAAACCTTCAAGCCATTTTTTGTAATCTTCATGCAGGCCGCGCTCGTCGTCGTTGATGAAGATGGAGGCGGTGATGTGCATGGCGTTGCAGAGGAGGAGGCCTTCCTGCACGCCGCTTTTGCCGACGATTTCCGCGATCTGCGGCGTGATGTTCTTGAAGGCCATGCGGTGCGGGATGTGGAACGTGAGATACTCGGTGTGAGACTTCATGCTCACCTCCGCGTGAAGCTGACGGGCGGCAGAGGCCGCCAGTGGCGGGCGTAGTATAGGTTGCGCTGCGGGAGGGGGGCAACGCCTATCATTAGGCGTTGCGGCGGCGCGGCAGCAAACTGATAATGTCCAGCCAACCTCGATGAAATCCCTCCAGGGCCAACTTCTGATCGCATCGCCAAAGCTGTTCGATCCGAATTTTTTCCGGTCGGTCGTTCTGCTGGTTCAGCATACGGACGCTGGCGCGCTCGGTTTGGTGCTCAATCGGCCGTTGGATATGAGCATCGCCAACGCGTGGGAACAGGTGAGCGACATGCCGTGCGAGGCATCGGGATTTCTGCACCAGGGGGGGCCGTGTGAAGGGCCGCTTATGGTCCTGCATACCGACGAGAGCATTCCGGAGATGCCTGTCATCCCGGAGGTGTTCTTCACCACGGATCGAGACGCGATTCAACAGCTCGTGACTCAGAATCAGTCGAAGATGAAGTTTTTTGTCGGGTATGCGGGATGGTCGCCGGGGCAGCTGGAGTCGGAGTTGGAGGATGGAGGGTGGTTGATAACACCGGCGGCGAATAAGCACATCTTTGAGGAGGAGGAAGACCTCTGGCCGACGTTGATGAAGGAGATCAGCGAGGCGATTTATCAGAATTTGAACCCCAAAGTAATTCCCATCGATCCATCGATGAATTGAATTCTGGGCTCTCCCCGCGGTCGAGGTGATCCGTCGGTGCTGTGGATCATCTCGCCCCTCATGCAGTTACTATAATTGTGCAGCTTATGCGCTCGGGTGATGACGGAATTGACGAGCTGGTGTCGCGGGCTGCCTGCGGGGATCCCGGGGCCATGGGGGAGCTGTTTGCCCGGTTTCGCGATCGCCTGCGGACGATGGTGGGGCTGCGCCTGGACCGGCGGCTGCGAGGGCGGGTTGATCCGTCCGACATTCTCCAGGAGGCGTACCTTGACGCGTCGAAACGGATCGGGGCGTATGTTCGGGCCGCCCCGATGCCGTTTTTTCTGTGGTTGCGGTTTTTGACGGCGCAGCGGTTGCTTGATGCGCACCGGCATCATTTGGGCGCGAAAATGCGGGCTGCCAACCAGGAAGTTTCGGTCTATAGGGCGCCGATGCCTGGCGCTGCCAGCGAGTCATTGGCGGCGCAGGTTTTGGGTCAGCTTACCGCGCCCGACGCGGCCGCGATTCGTGGAGAACTTCAGCGGCAACTCCAGGAGGCGCTGGAGGAGATGGATGCGTTGGACCGGGAGGTGCTGACGCTGCGGCACTTCGAGGAGTTGAACAACAAGGAGACCGCCCTGGTTCTGGGAATCAGTAAAACGGCGGCGAGTAATCGGTACATCCGCGCGTTGGGCCGGCTGAGGGAGATTCTTGAAGCGATGGGACTGGGCGGCGACTGATTGGCTGCGAAAGGACCTGATGGAACCGACGGAAGCCGAGCGTGACCCATTGGATGTGCTTGCCGAGGAGTTCGTGGAGCGCCGGCGGCTTGGGGAGTCGGTTTCGATCAGCGACTATGTCGCGAAGCATCCGCACCTGGCTGAGGGAATTCGAAAGACGTTCGCGACAGCGCTCATGCTGGAGTGCCTCAAGCCATCGGGGACGGAGGTTGTGGCTGCTGGCGGTGTTGAGATGGTTGCGGATGTGTGGATGGACAAGCGGTTGGGGGACTATCGCATGCTGCGGGAAATTGGCCGGGGGGGGATGGGGGTGGTTTATGAGGCGGAACAGATATCGCTGGGGCGGCGAGTGGCATTGAAGGTGCTGGGGAGCCATTGGGCCAGAAATGATGTTTTACGGCGGCGTTTCGACATCGAGGCGCGGGCGGCGGCGCGTCTGCACCATAGCAATATTGTGCCGATATTTGGCGTCGGAGAGGAAAGCGGCACGTGCTACTACGTGATGCAGTTCATTCAGGGGCAGGACCTTGATGTTGTGCTGAATGAGCTGCGGAGGATGGTGCAGCCCGGGGAGGGCGAAGGGAGCTCAGGGGCCCGACATCAAGTCACTGGTTTACTCGAAAGCGTTGGGGCCGGCGAACTTGCGTATCGGCTGCTGAGCGGGAATGTGCTGGCGCGCGATTCGCGCACGGTGGGAACGGCCAGAGATGCCGTGGCGAACGAGATGGTTCCTCTCAAGGCCGAACCGATCCCGCACGGGCCGAATTTCGCGCCTTCGATAAAGTCAAGGCCGGCGTATTGGCTGGGCGTGGCGTCGATGGGGCTTCAGGTGGCCGAGGCGCTGCAATATGCTCACGAGGCGGGGATCCTGCATCGCGATATCAAGCCGTCGAATCTGATGTTCGATCATCATGGGCGCGTGTGGGTGACCGACTTTGGCCTGGCCAAGCTTGAGAATCAACCGGACGTTACGCGCGACAAGGACATTGTGGGGACGCTGCGTTACATGGCGCCGGAGCGATTGCGGGGGCAGTGCGATGCCCGGAGCGATATTTATGGGTTGGGGCTGGTGCTATATGAGCTGTTGACGCTGCGGCCGGCCTATCCGGCGGTGGACCGACACGAGTTGATTCAGCAAATTGCACGTCATGGCGCGCCGGCGCCGCGGTCTTTGGACGTGTGGGTGCCGCGTGATTTGGAGACGGTGGTGTTGAAGGCGATGTCGGATAGGCCGGCTGATCGTTATTCCAGTGCGTCGGAGCTGGCCGATGACTTGAGACGCTTTTTGGAGGACCGGCCGATTTGTGCGCGGCGATTCGGGGTCATTGAGCGGGTGGGGAGATGGTGTCGGCGGAATCCGCTGTCGGCGGGCCTGATTGCGGGGGTTGTGGCGTTGATGGTGACGTTGTCGATCGGGTCTTTCATTGCGGCGACGCGGTTCCACCATGTGGCCGAGCAGCGGTCCAAGGCGATGGGTGAGGCGGATGCGGCGCGGAAAGATGTGGAATCGACTCTTGCGGAACTTTATCCGACGAATGCATTGGCCGCCGCGCGGCGAGGGAACGATGCGGAGGCATCGCTGTGGTTCGCGAATGCGGCGGTGCTGGCGCAACCGGGGAGCGAGCAGGCGAAGCTGAATGGGCTGCGGGCGAAGCTGTGGAGCAGAAGTGCGGCCGGGCCGGTTGCGGCATTCGATGCCGCGATGGGTCGGGTTCGAGAGATGAGTTTCTGTCCGGGTGGACGATTTTTCATGGCGCGGCCGGGGCGGGGGGAGATTCTGAGCGGCAATGGGACGATTGGTCTGTGGGATCTGACGAGCGAGAAAATGCTGGCGCTTCCGGAGGGAATGTCGGCGCTGACGGCGGCGGCGTGGAGTGCGAATGGGCGCCGACTGGCGGTGGCGTCGGCGCAGGGATCGGTTGTGATCTTCGAGCTTCCGGCGCTTAGGCAAATTGGCTCGGTTCCGTCGGTGAGCGCGGTTGAACTTTTGGAGTTCAGCCGGGATGGGAATCTGCTTGCATTTGCCGGGGGTGGAACGCTGCGGCTGTGGGATTGCGCGGCCAATGCGCCTCTGGGAGCGGATCTTTTGCATCAGGCTCGGATTGTTTCGCTTTCGTTCTCGTCGGTGGAGGACCGGTTGTTAATTGGGACGGCCGATGGGCGGGCACTGGTTCGACGCTTGTCCAGGGACGCGGCGGAAGTTGCGTTTCCCGCGGTGGCGCATCAGTTCGAGAATGCGGCGGTGGTGGGAGGCGCGGTTGCGCCGCTGTTGGTTGATGTGGATCGAATCTTTCTGACCGTTGACTCGAGCATGCTGGTTTGGCGGCGCGCTGAAGGCGGCCAGGTCACTCGAACGATCCCGCTGGAGGCGCATCCATCGTGGATCGTCCACGATGGCAGCGCAAATCGGATTGCGGTCGGCGCGGGTGAGCACGCGATGGTCTTCGAGCAACGAACTGGAAAGGTGCTGGCGTCGATGCCGCTCCGTCGCCAAGTGCCGTGCGCAGCGGCCATGAGTCCCGATGGAATGCTGCTGCTGATTGCCGAGCGGGGCAAGGCAGCCCAACTTTGGTCGTTGGCGGATGGGGCTCGGCTCAAAGCGGAATTGGAGTGTCTCAATGATACGGAGGCGGTGGTGTTTTCGGCGGAGGGCGATCGGATTGCCGCGTCGGAGCCAGGGGGGCTGATTCGAGTATTGAGACTGCCAATCGGGGCATTGCCGGAGTTTCGGATCCCGCTCGCGGGGCGATTTGCTGCGGCGCGGTTTGATGCGAGCGGCAGGTATGTCATGGCCTCGGGTGTCTGCCTGCAACCGGGAGAGCTGCGGACGACGCAGGTTTACGACGTTCAGACCGGTGCGCCGGCCGGCGAATTGATTGCTCCTTCGGGATTGCTGCGCGCGGCCGATTTTTCGCCGGGTGGGCAACGTGTGGTGACGGTCAGTACAGGCGAGGGCGGCGGGGGAGTGTTGCAATTTTGGGATTGGCGGGTGGGGGGGCGCGTGGGCGCTGCGGTGATATTGCCGTCCGAACCGGTCGCGGTTCGTTATGATGCGCGCGGGGGGCGTGTCGCGGCCCGGTGCGCGGGGGGGCAAGTTATGTTGATCGATTCCAAAGACGGTGCGGTGTTTCGAAGTTGGCTGTCCGCGCCTCTGGATGGGGCGACCCTGTGGATGGTGCGCGGTGGTGGGCTTGCGTGGAGCCCTGATGGGCGGAATGTTGTCACGTGGGGGTCGGCTGATGTGCAGGTTTGGGATCCCGAAGAGGGAAAGCTGAGGTATCCGCCGCTCAAGCACAACTCGACCTGTTCGGATGTGCATTTTTCCGGGCGTGGCGAGTTTATGGCGTCGGCGGGGTGGGACCGCGCGGTTCGTGTTTGGGATGTGGCGAGCGGCCGGCCCGTGGGAGCGCCGCTGGCGCAGGATGTTGGCTCGAGTGTGCGATATCCGTCGAGTTACTCGGCGCAGTTTCTTCCGGATGACCGTCATTTGCTGGTGAGCGGGGCAGACGGTCGGGTGGCGGTGTGGGATTGGCGATCGAATCAGTTGCTGAATCCCTTGTCCAGTGAATCGGATGTGGCTGCTAGCTCGGGCGATGGACGGTGGGCGCTGACCGGGTCGGACGATCGAGGCATTCGGCTCTGGGATGTTGCCAATCAGGCGCAGTCTGCGCCGGTGATCCTGACGAGCGGTGTTCCGCTGGCCATTGAGGTGGCTCCGGGCGGGCGTTATGCGGCGGTGACGGGGAGCGGATCGTCGGTGGATGTGTTGCGGTTGGATGAATTGGGTGCGCCCGCAGAATCGGACCCGCGTGGGGCGTTGGCGTGGAGCGAATTGGTGGCGGGGCAGCGACTTGAGCGCGGGCACTTGGTGAGATTGTCGGCGGCCGAGTGGGGGGAGCGGTGGCGTGCGTTGCGCGCGAAGGGTATGGCGGTATCGCCGTCAACGGTTGCCGAGTGGGCCGTCTGGCATCGGCAGCAGGCGGGGTTCGCAAGTGATGCATTGAATCTGGCGGCCGAGTACTTTCATTTGCAAAAGCTGGTGGAGGGTGGGGTTGCGCATTGGAGCGAATGGGCCCGCTGCGGCGAGATTCATGCGCGCGAGCGAGAGTGGAGGAAGGCGGCAGAGCTGTTCGCGGGTGCAATGCGGCTCAATCCCGACGATCCAATATTGCATTTGCGGAGTGGCGATTGTTTGATTGCCGCGGGGGATTGGAACGCGGCGGCCGCCGCCTATACCCGTGCCATGCAATTGCAGGGAGAACGCCATTGGATCCGGGGGAATTGGTGGTCGGTCGGACCTTACCCGGGCGGACTTGACGATGTTTTGCCGCCGGAGAACCAGAGCGACGTGTCGGAGGCGGTTGTGGATGGGGGTGGGGGCAAGGTTTCGGTGGAGCAGTTTTGGAAGCTGCGCAGTGAGACCGGGGATGTGCTGGAATTTCATGATGAGTTCAATTGGGCGGAATACGTGGCCGGTTATGGCCAGGTGTTTATCTATAGTTCGGCGGATGAGCCTGTGACATTTTCGCTCGGCTCGGACGATTCGCTGCGGCTGTGGCTGAATGGCGAGAGGGTGTTTGAGCACAATGGATTTCTGGCGCCCGGCAGCGCTACGGCCGCCGTTAGGCTGAAAAAGGGGTGGAATCGCGTGCTGGCCAAGGTCGTCAACGAGCGCCGGCACCATAGCCTGTTCCTGAAGATCCTGGATAACCCGCCGGTGAAGTGATCCCGCCAAGATAAGTACACCCGTTTGCGTGTGGACGCCGCGTTCTTGTTCGCGGTTAAGAGATTGTGGCCCAATTGAAAATGGGCTGGAGTCGGATGTCTACGTGCGAGCGGAGGATGCAATGGTGCGAACGATGCGCGGGATGATGGTTGTGTTCGGCGGCGCGATACTGGCGACGCCGACTTGCTCGATGGGGGCCGTGATTTACAAGACGGTCGATTTTACGCCGCCGGGCGTCAACTCGATGTTTTGGGGGACCAGTGACAACAGCAACTGGGGCGGAGGTTTTACCAAATTGGGCGGGCTCAACCGTGCCACGGTCTGGGACATTGCCAGCGGCAATTCAGCGCTGCTCGATCCGCTGCCGGGGTTCGATGAATCCGGCGGCACGGGCGCTGGCGGGGCGATCATCTCCGGTTATGGCCAACAGTTTGTCGGCGGTTACCAGGTCCACGCGGTGATCTGGAACGCCGCCACGCACGCGATTACCGATCTGCACCCCAATGGGGCGAGCTATTCCGCGGCCTATGACACCGACGGCGTCCGGCAGGTTGGCTATGCGTCGTTTGGCGGATCTGAGCACGCCATCATGTGGAACGGCAGCGCGAATAACTACGTCGATATTACTCCGCTGACCGGGGGATTCAGCGGCGCTGTCATCCGCGCCACCGATGGACAGCATCAGGGCGGCTATGCGGTCATCAGCGTGGCCGACGGCGGTGTCGCACGCGCGATGTTCTGGAGCGGCACAGCGCAGAGCGCGGTCGACTTGAACCCTGGCGGCAAGTGGTGGACCTCCAGCGTGGACGGCGTTTTCGGCGATCAGCAGGTTGGCAGCGCCAGTGATGGCTTCTTCAAAGCCGCTCTCTGGCGCGGCACCGCCGCCAGCTTTGTCAGCCTTCATCCGCCCGGCGCTATCGGTGGCTCGGGCGCGGTTGACACCAACGGCATCCAGCAGGTTGGTTACGTCGGCGCGCGCGCCTACGTCTGGAATGGCACCGCGGACAGCGGATTTGATCTGCACCAGTTCCTCGCGCCCGGCTTCACCTCCTCGGTCGCGCGATCGATCGACGCCGCCGGCAATATTTATGGCTCCGCGATCGACACGCTGGGGAACAACCATGCCGTCGCATGGCTGGTTCCCGAGCCGTCGGTGCTCGCGCTGGCCGCGCCATGCGCCGCGGTACTGCTGTCGCGGCGTCGCCGCCAGCCATGAGCTTCCGCCGCAGATTCTCAGCAATCCCGCCCTTTTCTGGAGAGCATCATGCAACCAGTGCGCATCAACTTTGGTCTTGTGCTTACTGTCATCGCAGGCCTGGCGACCATCACTTCCGGCGAAATCCGTTACAAGATCATCGACCTAGGAAATTTCCCGGGCAATGACTCGAGCCGGGCCCAGGGGATCAACGCTGCCGGGGACGTGGTCGGAAACGCCAGCATCGACGGCAGCCAGCACGCGTTTCTGTACAAGAACGGCGTCCTTAAGGACCTGGGCACGTTCGGCGGGCAGCGCAGCTATGCCTTTGATATCAACGACGCCGGGCAGATCGTGGGAAGCACGACCACGGCCGCCGGAGTTCCGTATGCCTATCGCTACCAAAATGGCGCGATTACCAACCTTGGCAAGTTCGACGCCTACCGAATCAACAACAGCGGCCAGGTTATTGGCACCTTTCTCTTCGGCACCCAGCCCACGCGCTGGCACTCGGTGGTCTACAAAGACGGCCAACTCATCGATCTGGGCACGCTTGGCGGCAATTCCGCCTGGGTCTATGGCATCAATGACCAGGGCGACATCGTCGGCCAGTCCGGCACCGGCACGTTCAACGAGCGCGACAGCGAGATCTATCGTGGCTTCGTCTACCGCGACGGCCAGATGACCTCCCTCGGCACGCTGGGCGGCTACGACAGCCTCGCCCGCGACATCAACAACCTCGGCCAGATCTCGGGCTGGGCGAAGATCACCACGGCCTTCAGGCCCGACTTCGATACCCACCCATTTCTTCTCAACGCTGTCGGCGACGTCATGAAGGACCTCGACACCGTCGGCTGCTGCACCACCGATGCTGTGGCCATCAACAACCTCGGCCAGATCGTCGGGTACTCCGATCATCTGCCCGGCGGCGATCCCCATGCGTTTCTCTACCAGAATGGCCAGATCGGCGACCTGAACTTCCTCATCGACCCCGCGTCCGGCTGGCTGCTTCGAGGCGCTACGGACATTAACGACTCCGGGCAAATCGTCGGCTACGGAAGAAGCCCGTCGGGAAGCGAGCACGCTTTTTTGCTGACCCCGGTTCCCGAACCCGCTGCGGCGTTGCACCTCGTGGTGGCAGCGGCTGGTTTGCTGTCGCGCCGTCGTCGGATGAGGTGAAAGGTGAGCGAACCGGGGCGGGCGTGCTTCTCAACAATGGGCGATACAGGGCTCGAACCTGTGACCTCCAGCGTGTCATGCGCGACTGGAGAAACCCAAAGAACTGCTGATTTCCCTCGAAAATAAGCCCGTTCACACAATCTGTCCGGAAAAATCCATTGAGTTTCATTGACAATGATTGCTGTGTATTTTCGGAAGTTCCGAGGAGAGAGTCGGCGCAAAAATGGAAGATTCCGTTTTTGTAGCTGATCAACCAGCGCACGGCGCGTTCAGGCTGAAGCGAATATGCCGTTCTGGCTTGGGCTGCAGGCACATCTCGCGTCTGCGGGTGCTAATGCACTTCAATAAGCCTCTGCTCTGGTCCGCCACTTGAGGGTTTTGTGCTTTTGCCGACGGTGATGAAGCTGATGATGCCTCGATGGTCGATCAAAGTTCAACCGACGATCTTTCTTGAGCACAAATACATCCGGTTCATCAGCCACAGTATCTCTGCTCGGCGGGTCCACTGCGAGCTGCTGGGATGCTGCAAGTTGCTGAGCGATTGCACCGGGTGCGACGAGCGATTGGCCGAAATTGGCGGCGAGGTCGATGAAGTCGGAGATGGTCACAGTCTTATCATAATTGCCGTCTCCTTGGCGCCAGCTCCCCATTTGATCAAAGTTGGATGACAGGTCGATGAAGTCGCTTATCGTGACCATCTTGTCCAGGTTCAGCAGGATGCTGGTGCCGGCCAGATTGATGGAGAGGCTTTCGCTGCTCAGCTGAGCATCCTGGGCGAGGGTAAACGTGCCGGAATTGACGTTGAGGGTATCGGCTCCGGCGCCGCCGGCGAAGGTCACGGTGGGGGCGCCGCTGGTCGCGAAGCTCATGGTGTCGGAGCCGTTTCCGCCGATGACATTGGTTGTGGATCCGGTGTAGGAGCCGCTGAGGCTGATGGTGTCGTCGCCGTCGCCGGCTTGGACGCTGAAGCCGAATTTGGGCCGCCATCGAAGAAATGGCAGGGGGTAGTGATCTATCAAATTGGCGATGTCGGCATCTCCTACTGGCCGATAGCATTGGTATTCGCGATACCCTCAGCCTTCACGCTGCTCGCCCGAATTCATCCTCGTAATCCCGGATTTGAGGTGATCACGTCGTGACGCAGGGCGCATTCGCGTTCTTTCCCTGACGCCGCCCAGCTCTCGCAGCCGACGACTGGTCGGACCGACTCCATAGGATCTGGTGAACCTCGTGCTTCTGGCTCGCCTTGATTCAACGCAATACAGCCGTCGATACGCGGGAATCCTAGTTGAGCCATCGCCGCCCGACGAGCTGCCACTCTTGCTGTTGCCAAAGGCACTGGCAAAGCACTGTCGAGTCTTCGACTGCAGGATCTGTCGTTTAGTGCAAGCAGGGTTTGATCGAGGTGTATCAAACGTCAAATTCAATTTCGTGGCGAAATTCGGCCTTGCTGGCGACAGTTCGAACTACGGCCTCGGCGACGTGCCGGCCCGGAGCGGGGTTTGCCAGGTGGAAGTGGTGATAGTGGTCGCTGAGCAGCGCGGAGCGCGGCGCCTTTGTTGATACGACGTCCGGCGTAACTTTCACGCCATCGACTACGAGTTCCACGAGCTCGGTGATTGGGGACCTGAGCAGTCCCTGGGCGCTATTCTGCCAGGCGCAGCGGACGCGAACGGTTCGGCCTGTCGTTGGCTTCTGCACTTCGAATTCATCTTTGGGGCTGACCGCGACGACCGAGACCATCGGCCGGCGGATTGCGGGATTATCCCACCAGCGCCATTCTCGCTCGCGACTGCGGACGAATTGGAGAACGCGATCGGAGCCGCTGTGCATCCAGGTTTGCTGGCCGCTGAGCTCATCATGGCGCACGGCCACGGTCCAATTATTTCGCAGGGCCTCGAGAAATCTCTCCCATGTCGGCTCTGCAGCGAGAAATAGCGTGCGAAAGCCCGTGGTCATGTCGGCAAACCACCATGGTTCAGAGCCGTGGGCATCCTGGAGTGCGATGAAAGGAATCTGGCCGCGCCAGCGATTGAGGAAGGGTTCGGAGTTCGTAAAGTCGGGGTTGCCGAAGTGGAAGGTGCTGATAGCGGCGTAACCGATGGCATTGCCTGCGCGGCGGCTGGCGAGCGAGTCGTCAAGGTACATTCGCACGAGTTCTTCATTTTCACCGAACTGCCAGATGAGGCGTCCCTGCACCTTCTCCAGAAGTCGTAGTCGGCGATCCTTGAACTGGGCCCAGGTAACGGGCGGCTGGCCTGACAGTGATCCGCCAAAATCCGCGCCGGCGGGAGCGATGATGTCACTGGTGTGGCTGTAGGTGCCCAGGCCAGGGACGTCAACCCACGTACCGTACTCTTCGTTGGAGGTGAAGAATCGTACGGGAACCTTTCGGCGATTGGCGATGGCTTGGGCAGTGGCCAACCACCGGGGCTGCGCGTTCTTTGCGCCCCAGAGATGAATTCGCAGGGCAGCGGCAAGTTCGACAGCTTCGCTGGGGCTGCCCTGGCCGTGGGCTTCGATTTGGGCAGAAAACACCGCGAGGCCTGAGGGAAGTGCTGGGATTGTGGTTGGCTTGGGAAGACCTGTGCTCCAGCCCTGCAATGCACCCAAAGCATGCAGCGCATCCAGTGCGTAATAGGTCGCCAGCGGATTGCTCAACCAACCATGGCGATCGGAAAAACCCCCGTCAGGATTGAGCAGATGAGAAATGTATGCGATGCATTCCACAGCATGAGCCGGCGCCGCCCCCAGCAGTTTCAGCGATCGCACCGCCGCACGGGTGTAGGCACTGTCATCGACGCCGCCGAATTCCGGCTGCGGCTGATAGGTGAAACCACCGCCGGGTTGCTGGCACCTGGTGAGCCAGTCAATGGTCTCGAGGCGCTTCTCATTCAAGCGACCCAGCGCCGCAAGTGCGCGGAGGCCCCAGAATGTGTTGACCACGTGTCCATCGCCGCCCTCAGCAGCGGGCGTGTTGTTGAAGCCGCCGTTGGGGCGCCGGCGCCCGTCGAGGTAATCAACAAATGCCGGTGGAAGGCCCCGTAGCGGTGTCCCAAAAAGAAGCTGGCGACAGAGAATCCCGCCGCTGATTTCCGAGGCAAAGACAGGGTATCCGTGCCGCTCGTACTGCTTCATGTATGTCAGTGGCTGCAGCCACGCGAGAATTCGCTCACGGAAGTCGGCGGCATCCTCGCCCAGCCAGATCAGCGCCTGCACCTGTTGAAATTCGAAGGCGCGGCGCTCCTGCTCGAGCTTCTTGAGGCGCGAGGGGTGATTGTCGCGAATGAACGTGGCAAGCTCCTTACGGTTGGGGATATCCTGCCCAAGAAGGTGATAGCAGCCGATGACGGCGTAAGTGGGAGTGAGATGTGAGCGTTCCTGGTCGCCCCACGCATAGCCGCCGTCGGGACGGGCGAGCGTTTGGAGGTAGGCGAGGATCGACTTTCGCCACTGTGCGCTGAAAGGGCGCGGATCGGGTGATTTCTGTTGATGCGCGCAGCCGCCAAAGACGAGCGAAGAGGCGATGGCCGTGGCGGCAGCGAGCACCGCTCGCCGAGTTTTTCGCACGCCGTCGCGATGAGCACTCATCGATGACTCCGGTCAATTGGCTGCATTGGCTTTGGGCCGCTCGCGGATGGGCCAAGTTTGTGAATCGGTGCGAGCTGTTTTGAAGTAGTCTTCAAACTTCTTGACCACGGCAGGATTTTCGGCCGACACATCGTGCCGCTCGGCCAGGTCGCTCTTGAGGTCGTACAGCTCGATGGGCTGAGCCAGACCGTGTCGGACGGCTTTCCAGTCATCGATGCGCGCGGCCTGGTCGAATCCACGCTCGTGAAATTCGAAGTAAAGGGGCGGATGCTGAATCTCTTTTTCCTCCAGCAGTGCGGAAAGAATTGACACGCCGTCCAAACCGGCAGGAGTAGTCTGTGAGGTAAGTTGGGCCAGCGTGGGCAATACATCCCAGAGCGCCCATACCTGATCGCTGACCGAGCCCGCTTTGATATGGCCCGGCCAGCGGGCAATGCTCGGCGAGCGCAGTCCCCCTTCGTACATATCGCGCTTGAAACCGCGGAGGGGCCCAGAGTGATTGAAGGTGGCATCGCGATAAACAGCGCCGTTGTCGCTGGCGAAGAAGACGAGGGTGTTTTCATCGAGGTTTAGTTCCTTCAGGAGCGCCATCAGCCGGCCGATGTCGCCGTCCATGCGCGTAATCATCGCGGCGATCTTTTTGAGATTCTCCGGCCATGATTGATCGGCGTAGGATTCCAGGTTGGGCACCTGGAGTTTCTGGTGCGGAATGGTGAAGGCGAGGAAGAGGAAGAACGGCTTGCTTTGGTTCCGCCGGACGAAAGCGAGAGCATCTTCGGCCATCAGATCGTGAGAGTAGCTCTTGCCATTCAATGGAACCTTATCATCGTTGCGCCAGAGGTACTCTGGATAGTATTCATGGGCCTTAAGCTGGCAGTTGTAGCCGAAGAAATAATCAAAGCCCATTTTGTCGGGAGTGGATGTCGAGCCGGGATGGCCGAGTCCCCACTTGCCGATCAGGCCGGTGGTATAGCCGGCGCGTTTCATGAGATGAGCGATGGTGAACGTATCGGCGGGCATGGGCGCCTGGCCTTCTGGTTTGATTTCCTTGTTGCCGCGGATGGGGCAGTGGCCGGTGTGAAGGCCGGTCATGAAAGCGCAGCGGCTGGGAGCGCACACAGTCGCCCCGGCATAGGCCTGAGTGAAGCGCATGCCCTCGGAAGCGAGGCGGTCGATGTTGGGCGTGCGGATGAGTTTCTGGCCAAAGCAGCCAACGTCGCCATAGCCCAGGTCATCGGCGAGGATGAAGATGACGTTGGGGCTTTGAGCGGCGGACAGGGATGCTGAAAGCAGCGCGACCATCAGCATGGAGAAAAGGATCTTCATTGAACTCAAGCATACCGCCCGACAAAAACGTTCGCAAAATCAGCCTATCGCCTCAGTTGGCTGACCGCCAGGAGGTGGAAGTGATGGGGCTCGGTTGGTTTCACCTGCTGATCGAATGTACTTCGTCGTGGAGACCCAGAACCGAGCAGCGGGTGGGCGTCGCGACGCCGCTTCCGGGTATATTCATCGGTAACAGAGTGGCGGCACGCTTGATAAACGCAATGAAACGAAACCGCATTACCTGGCTCCTGATCGCATCTGCACTCACGCTTCTCGCAACGCCGCGCGTGAGGCTTTTAGCCGAATCGCCAGTGCCGACGCCTCCAGCGCCGGCCCGGTCGTTTCCTTCTGTCGCCCAGCTTCCCCCACGGCGGGAGTTCCCCGACCCATTGGTGATGCTCGACGGGCGTCGCGTCACTACTCCTGAGCAGTGGCTCACAGAGCGCCGGCCGGAGCTGATTGCCCTCTTCCAGCACTACATGTATGGGTTCCTGCCACCTGCACCCAAGCAGGTCCGAGGCAAGCTGGAGCGCGAAGACCCGCGTGCCTTCGGGGGCAAGGCGACGCTCAAGGAGGTGACGGTCACCTTCGGACCGCCAGGTTTACCACTAATTCATCTGATGGTGATCGTGCCCAACCGGAGAACCGGGCCTGCGCCGGTGGTGCTGAGTCTGAACTACTTTGGCAACCATACGCTGGTGCGCGACCGGGCAGTGGCCTTGTCCAATGCTTGGATGCCGGCACGCGGCGAAGGTGTCGTCGACGGACGCGCAACCGAGGCTAGTCGCGGCACGTGGGTTGATCGCTGGGACATCGAGCGGATCATCGACCGGGGCTACAGCGTGGCCACGTTCTACAATGGCGATATCGACCCTGACCGGCCCGATGCGCGCGGCCTCCAAACGCATTTCCCGCAGGTCGACTTCGGAACCATTGCCGCATGGGCGTGGGGATTGAGCCGCGCAGTAGACTACCTGGTGACCGACAGGGACTTGGACCGGCACCGCATCGTGGTGACCGGACACTCCCGTCTGGGCAAGGCCGCGCTGTTAGCCGCCGCCTTGGATCAGCGCATCGCCCTTGCCATTCCGCATCAGGCAGGCGCCGGCGGATCGGCTCCCAGCCGGGCCAAGATTGCCTACGACAAGCCCTGGAACACGCTGGACACGCCGCAGACCAAGCGGAACGAAACCGTGGCTGATCTGAACGAGAAGTTCCCGCATTGGTTCAATGCCGCGTTCAAGGAATTCAACGCCCAGCCGGAGCGGTTGCCGTTCGATCAGCATTGTCTGGTGGCGCTCTGTGCGCCGCGTCCGGTCCTGTTCACCAACGGCCGGGCCGACACGTGGATCAATCCGGCCGGACAGTTTGAAGTGCTGCGAGCGGCGGCGCCGGTTTACCGGCTGCTGGGAGCGGGCGATTTCACGGCCGAGACACTGCCGCCGGATGGCCAGTTGTCGGATGGGGTGCTGGGGTACTACCTCAGGCCCGGCGCCCACTCACTGCTACCTGAGGATTGGAAGGTGTTCCTCGATTTTGCAGACAAGCATTTGGGCCGCCCGGGGGGCACTAAGCCGGCGGCGAAACCTGATCAAAAGGACGTAGGTGTGGCTGGTGATCACAACCCGGCCACCCCGATCACGATTGACCCGGATTACCCGCATTCCTTCCGTTACCAGGCTGGGGAGCGATTCTTCCCAATGGGTGACACGGCCTATTTCCTGATCGCGCAGCCAACCGATGTGATCGCGCACTACATCGACGTCCGGCGCGCGCACAACTTCAACTTCGTCCGCATGATGGCCATGGCGGAGGGGTTCTGGCCCTTTGGAGGCACACCCAGCAAGCCGCAGTACACCGTCATAAACGAAAGCGTCATGCGGAAGTTGGACTGGGTCTTCGATTACGCTGCGGCGCGGGGCATGAATGTCGAGCTGATTATTTGGGGATACGGTGTTGCGGGTGGCGAAGGGTTGTGGGCCAGTCCGAGGGATCAGGATTTTTGGATCAGTACGCTGGTCAATCGCTACAAGGGCCGGCAAAACTTGTTCATGTTTACCGTCGCCAACGAATTCGAGCGCTATCCCGACGGCAAATATCAATTCGATCCGGCCGACGTTGAATGGGCGAGGGGCGTGGCTGCGCGGATCCGCGAACTGGATTTGACCCATCCCATCGGTTGTCACCCATCCGTCTGGATCACGGACCAAGACCCCCCGAACAAAGGTCCAAGGCCATTCGCTTCCTATAAGGGGTTTACTCAGCGTCCTCCCCCGGTCGTATGGCCCTTATGGGAGGGCAGCGCTGTGAATGTGAACGTGACTCAGAATAACGAGGGCATGCAGCCGCGTTCCTGGGGTAACCTTGACGCCCGCGCCAGAGGCCTAACGTATCATTCGAAGAGCTACCAGGGCACCGACTACCCGGCGAAGTGGACCGCGAGCGGGTGGGAATTCGAGGCCGCGGGTTTGGAGGACTGTCTGGCGGAAGACTGGGCACATGGTAAGCCCATTCTAAATACCGAATTCGGCTATCAGCATGAACCCGGATATGAATCGGGAACGTCCTACGCAACGCGCCAGGTCCATCAACCGGCTACAGTGAGAAAGAAGGCGTGGAAGATCGCGACCGCGGGTGCGTATTTCGCCGCCGGCTTTGAGGGAACCGCCGTGCGCAACTTCACAAAAGATGACGTGGTCAACTTTCGGCCGTCTCAGTTAGAAGTGCTGCGGGACTTCTTCACCGGGAGAACCCAATATTGGAAGATGTCGCCGCACCTCGAGCTGGTTGCCTCCCACAACGTCCTGCTCGCGCTGCCCGGCAAAGAGTATGTCGCATACTTCCCGCGCGGCGGGACCAATTCTGTAAAGCTCGTCGCGGGCACCTACGGGGCGGAGTGGTTGCATGCCGAGACCGGCCGGTACTCCCGACAGCCCGACCTGACCGTGACAGGCGGCAGCCGGGAGTTCGTTCCCCCAGAGCATCCGAACGACGACTGGGTTTTACACTTGCGCCAGAGGGACTAGACCGAAGCGAGCCAGAGCGGCTGGTTTACTTACCATCCGTGAATTAGAGCAGCGGAGAGGTTCCTCGGCAAACCGCGAATGAGCCAAGCGCGGACGAGGTTTTGAAACTGATGGAGGCGGCCAAGTCCCCGCGGAGCTGAAGTTCGATCGGAGGGAGGCGGGGCTGGGGAAGCCGACGGACAATGACGAGTCGGAGTAGAGGGACGTTGTTGCACCCCTGATCAGCACTTCCTAGCATACGCCTCGCACCTGCACCAGGAACGGAATGCCCCCGCAGATCATCGTCAGGATTGAAGTGACTAAGCAAGCCTGGGACGAGATTGGTCGTCTCACCGAGAAGTACGGGATGACGCAGCTCTCGATGCACTCGCGGATGGTCGAGTGGCTCAGCACGCAGCCGGAGCACATCAGGGCGGCGGTGTTAGGCCGGGCTGCCGCCACGACTCCGGATACAGGCGCGCGGCTTATCCTGAATAACATGCAGCAGCAATAGCCCCCATCGTCGCCACATCAGAGCACCGGCCTCAAAACCCGGCATGAGCCTCACCTCCCCACACCGCTCTTGCATGCGGCGTAGTGCGCCTCGACATGCAATTCTTGAAGGAAATTCCGCGCCTTCGTCGCCGCGGCGTAGAGGGGGTCAGCCGGCGGGAATTGCAGCCGTTGCATCCTGTCGCAGAGCCGATTCAGGAAGCGCAGATCCCGCGAAACAATCGCCCGAAGCTTCGTGGCTTGTTCCGTGGTGAGCATGCTGGATGGCATCGACGCATCGTACTACGCGGCAGAGAATGAGGACGGAGCAAGAAAGCGGATTAGATTGTTGAGCAACAAACAGGCTACCTGACCTTCTTGAGAATGGTTCATCGCAACGTCGTGACGGATAAGTTTAAGAGGCAGCTTGGCGAGCTTCGCAAATGGTTCATCAAAGCTGATGATGCGGACGCACTAAACGTTCTTCCATACAATCCCTGGCGTCCCCCAAAGGTACACGACGGCCTCAAATTTCGTTCCTCTCAAAGAGGTACTGGCGGCTACGCCGAACTTGTGGCTATGCTCAATTCGATTGTCGTGGGGGCGCTCGGGTGGCAAATCACCGTGGTCCTTTGGCGAACAGTGGTGGCACAGGTGCCCAGGTTGTCGGGAGTTGAAAAGTTCTTAGCTCCCGCTGCTGCCCTTATTTTGGCCTTGCTCTCATGGAGATGGCAGCACAATTTGGCGGCGGGCAGGTATCGCGAGGAACACAAAGATTAACCGTGGCCTTGCGCTCGGGTTTCAGGAGGCGGTATGGTCGATCGTGGACGAGCTATTCACGCCACGCGCAGACGCTGCCCATGTAACAAAACCTGCTTGCGACTTCTTCACGAAGCAGGGAGTTCACGCGAGGAAAAGTCACGAGGAATGCACGAACTCCCAAATCTGCCAGATTAGATTGTTGAAAAACAGATCGCAGCGAGCCGCGGTATTTACGCCCGCCCGATCTTCCGCAGCGCGATCTCAATGACTTCTTGCCGGATTGCTGGCGGGACGTGCCCCATGAGAAGAGTCTGAATTATCGGTGGCTGAACTGCGTACCACTGGATCAGGCGTGACACCATTGCAACCTGGGTCATGCCGGACGCAACGTGGGCTTTCTCCAGCCCGCTCTTGGCATTCGGCGTCAACTCGAGACGAACGATGATTCTCGCCATGAATAGGTCCCATGCAATCTTCTGAAAATGACAATTGATATTCGGCCACCGCCCGGTGATCCCGCGATTCCACCGGCGAGCGGCTCTCGCTACACGCTACACCACAGCGCTTTCTTTCTTCCCCGAGGTGGTCAGCCTTCGCAGCATCACCCGCGCAACCTGTTGTTCGATCTGAGGCGGAAGATGACCCACGATGATGCGCTGGATCAGCTCGGGCTGCTGAGAAAACCATTCGACCACGCGCGAGAGCATCGCAACCTGGGTCATCCCCAGGGTGTCCGAGGTTCGGTTAAGGTGCTCCTTTGCATTCGGCGTCAGTTCAATGCGCAAGATAATTCGCTGAGTCATTGCCATCCTCCCAAAAGCTGTGAAGTGCTGTCAGGGCGAATGGTAACGCGCCGCCGGATGAATGGCGAGAAAATGCTACAACCATGCCAGGCTTGACTCGACGTCCGCAGTCTCGGTAGTGGAAACTATCGTGGCGGCGTCAATGCACTCAGCAGACGCGGGCAGAACGGTGTGGGGTACAGGAACTCGCCATCGGTAGGGTAGCTCAGAGGTATGCACGCAAGTGCATATACCCAACGTGGCACCGTTCGGCCATCACGGATAAGCCGAACCAAAGAGATCGCATCGTCGAACTGGTCAGCTTTTTGGGGGTCTTGAGCAATTCTTCGGGCGAGCTGCAACTGTCTACGAAGATTCCGGTAACTTCTCTTTGGATCAGCGGTGTCGATCTCCACGGGGCAGTGTGCAATCACACCATTGATATTGGATTTGCTCGTGACCAGAAAACCGCTTAGTTGGAGTGGACCCGAGCCGATGAACGCCAGGTACACATCCGCTTCAAGCCCGTCCCAGTTTAGTTCGGTGTAGAGACCATACCACTCATCAGGGTGGTCGGACCGCCACTGTGGAAGCAGCAAGCGAAACTGGGAATTATCACTGGTTGGGACATTGATCGTGGGTGCAAGCATTACCGCTATCTCCCAAATTCCCCAAAGCCAACTGCATCCAGCCCCATTCTCGTAAAACAAACGGACATGACATGCATATTCGCAGAAGCTTGGGCCATGAGGTCCATAGGGAAATCAGCCCCCTTCCCAAGACTGCGTAAAAGGGTCACGGAAGGGGACAAATTCTCTAAGATTTATTCGTCCTGCTTCGGATCTGGCCTGCTTGACCTCGGTCCTGTCTTGGCGGGAGCAGGCGAGGTTGTCGGCCGAGTCGAGGGGGTGCGCAAGCTGTATTCCCTACGGATAGCCGCAGCCTGATCACTGTGGCCGGTGAGAGTCAAAACCTTGGCTAAGGCCCCCGCTGTACGAGAAGTGGCCAATGCGTCAACCCCCAGTTTTTCACGTTGAATACTCAGCGCTTCGCGAAGGAACCCATCTGCCTCAACGAGTTTGCTGCAACCCTTCAATAGAATCCGCCCCAGGCGCGAAAGATCATTGCCAATTGCGACATTGCCAGGAGCAAGGCACTTGCGGTCCATCTCCACGGCCTCGCGCAACAGCGCTTCTGCTTCCTCCAATTTGCCTTGGTCCGAAAGCATTGCCCCCAACTCGGCGAGCCTTACTGCCGTCTCCCGGTGGCCCGTGGGATATGCGCGGCGGTAAATCTCGATTGCCTCGCGCGTCAGCCTCTCGGCGGTGGCGACATTGCCCTCGGCTTTCTCCAGCCTTGCCAGCGCACACAAACTCGCCGCAAGGTGGGGCCGGTCGGCGGGAAGGGCCTTTCGATTGATGTCGGCCGCCTCTCGAATGAGGTCCGCCGCTTCCGCATTCTTTTTCTGCTCTCGCAGGCACCGTGTCAGCAGGGCCAAGTACTTCACAATGGTCGGATCTTCGGGCGGAAGAGCCATGCGGCAGGTCTGCAATAATTCGCGGTAACATGCCTCGGCCTCGTCCGATTTCTTTTGCGATTCCAGCAGTTGGCCCAGATCAGCCAGGCCTTTTATGACATTCCATTGGTCGAGGGGATTGGCACTGCGACTGACCAGCAGCGCCTCGCGAAGTAGCGCCTCCTCGTCCCGAGCATTGCCTTCATCTCGATAAATGTGTGCCAGCAGATGCAGGTTGTTTGCCAGATCGGCAGCATTCGTCTCCGTGCTCTGGCGACCAGCAGTTATCAGCCCCCCAAGACTCTCTGCGGCCTCACGGAAGAGCGGCTTGGCCTCCGCTGTCTTGCCCTGCTCGTTGAGGGTCTTGGCCAAGGCAAGGACACTCACGATGATTTCCGGATGGTCGGCCGGCAGAACCGGTCTGACTACCGCGAGGGCTTCGCGGGAGAGTCCCTCTGCCTCTTTGAGCTTCCCCCGCTCCCGAAGTACCGCCGCAAGACCGCTCAAGCTGTCGCTAATTTCCGGATGAGCGGGGGACAGGACGCTTCGACGCATCTCCAATGCCTCACGGAAGAGCTCTTCTGCGGCGGGAAACTGTCTTTGCAGCTTCAAGATGACCGCAAGGTTATGCAGGCCTTCGGCCACATCCCGATTTCTTCCAGGCAATGCTTCGCGACGAATTTGCAGCGCCTCGCGGTAATGCTGTTCCGCTTCCCACCATCGATCCTGCCCCTGCAAGGCGCTCGCGAGGCTGGTGAGGCTGATGGCAATGGCCGGATCTCCCGCGGGCAATTTGCGGCGAATCCTCAGCGCTTCGCGATGGATCTGCTCGGCTTGCGAAAAGTTGCGCCTGCTCCGCAGCAGCACCCCCAGATCATTCAGGGCTTCGGCAATCTTCGGATCATCGGCCGGCAGCACCTGCTGGCAAAGCTCCAGCGCCCTACGCAGATTCGGTTCCGCCTCGTCATAACGAGAGAGTCTATGAAAGGTGTTGCCAATCGTCTGGCGCAGCGATGCCTCCACCAGCGGCTGGTCCTTCATCGCCGCCGCATCCAACTGCTTCACCGCCTCCTGCGTCGCCTTCAGTACCGTCACTTTGTCGCCGAGCAGTTGGTAAGGATCGGCGCTGGTGAGCATGTCTGACAGAAAGCGGTTTACGGCAGCGGCCATCTGCCCCTGCCTCCTGGCTTCATCGCGCTGCTTTCCTGCTTCTTCATGCTTGCTCTGCACCAGAGCCAGGGCTGCTTGTGTCTTCTTCTGCTCCAATCGGATCCCGCGGATATACAGACCCATGGCAACAATCGTCGCGATGGCGAGAGCGGCCGTCGTCAGCAAGCGGGGACGATTCCGCCGAGTGAACTTGCGCAGGCGATACATCCTGCTCTCGGGCCCGGCCATGAGCGGCCGGTTGTTGAGGTAATTGCGGATATCAGCGCAAAGCTCCACCGCTCCACGGTAGCGGCGCTGCGGGTCCTTCCGCATGGCCATCATCGGAATCCATTCCAGTTCGGAGCGAAGCTGCCGCGCCAGCGCATCGACTGTAAGCCCACGGGAGGACGCGACCATTGCGGCCTCGCTCCCCAGCGACAGAACTTTCACACTCGGCCTTTGTGGCTCTACATCGCGGATTATTCTGCGGATGGTTTGATCGTCTGCCCCGGCAAACACCCTGCGATCGAATGGTTTAGCTCCGCACAGCAGCTCGTACAGCAGAACGCCCAGGGAATAGACATCGGTGCGCGTGTCGATGTCCGGACTGCCGGCGGCCTGTTCGGGGCTCATGGATTCGTATGTACCGATAGGCTGACCACGACTCGTGTCAAACGTGTGGTCTGTGAGGCGGTCGCCAGTGAGAGCCTTTGCTATTCCAAAGTCGATGGTCTTCGCGACCGGTTGTCCATCGACGAAGCAGCCCAGGATGTTCGATGACTTGAGATCACGATGGATGATCGCCTTCGTGTGGGCGTGGGCTATTGCGTCGCAGACCTGTGTGAACAGCTCAAGCCGCTGGTTGATCGACAGTTTTGCCTCATCCGCAAAGCGGATGATGGGGGCGCCCAATACATATTCCATCGCGAAGTAGGGCCGGCCGCGATCGTCAACGCCGGCGTCGAATACCTTGGCGATAGAGGGATGATCCATCCGCGCCAGTGCCTGTCGTTCGGACTCAAAACGTGCGATCACCTCTTCCGTGTCGAACCCGGGCTTGATCAGCTTGATGGCGACGAGCCGTTTGACCGGATATCGCTGCTCCGCCTTATAAACCGTCCCCATGCCCCCTTCACCAATGCGCTCTAAGAGGAGGTAAGGCCCCAGCCAGCGCTCCCCCGCACTGAGCGCATAATCGGTTTTAGGGGACTCTTGCGGCAGGGTAAGGCGCGGCGCTCTTTCATCGCCAGCTTCATCTGCTTCAGCACCGTCCTCATAGGCCAGGAACTCTTCGAGGCGGCGACGCAAGTCGAGATTTTCCCCGCAGACGCGGGCGATGTAGGCGGGACGATGAGCTGGTTCAAGTTCCAGGGCATCGGCTAATAGTTCCTTCACCTCTGGCCAACGTAGTTCACTCATTGGATCCCCTGTGAGTTAAACCTGACTACGCATCGTCCATCTCTCGCCGCAGCCACAGGCAGGCTGTTTTCCAGTCCCGCCGGACCTGACGCTTGCTTAGCTTGAGCAGATCCGCAACCTCCTCTTCGCTGCGGCCGGCGAAGAAGCGAAGCATCACGATGTCGTGGGCGCGCGCATCGACCTTGCGAAAACGCTGCATGGCCTCGTCAATTGCCATCCAGTCGAAATCTTCCAAAGTCAGGGCACTCTCGATGTCCTCGATTTTTATCCGCTTCCAGCCGCGGCCACGCTTAAATGAGCTGCGGTTGCGGGCGTGATCCACGAGGATTCGCCGCATCGCCCTGGCGGCTGCATTCATGAAATGGACGCGGCTTTCCCATGTACGATTTATGGCCGAGAGCCTGAGGTAAGCTTCATGAACCAGCGCGGTGGGGGCAAGCGTGTGACCGGTGCGTTCATCCTGCATGAGCTCGTGAGCGGTTGCCCGCAGTTCATCGTAAACCATTGGGAAAATCTTATCGGCGTGGTCCGAATGGCCATCGATCACCGCCAATGTGCGATTCACCTTGTCCTGGATTGATTTCATGCCCTACCGAGATTTGATGCCCACTGCCTCTTCTGATTATCGCCGGAGCGAATGGATGTCGCAATGGAATCCGTGCATCAAGTAAATGCTTTGCAATTGGCACCCCCTGCGATGCCGGTATGGACGGTTGAGTAGACACCGACCCCAGCGAATGAGGTCGGGGTTGTGCTGGCGTCTAAGGAGGAGGGTGCGGCACCAACCCCGCTTGAGCATCGCCTCGCGGACAACTTTCAGCGCGCGTGGGGCCGAATTCCTCTGCGGCCGTGGCAAGATACAACTCCTTGAGCGGCGCGACGGCGAGCCGGAAGTTTTCATATTCCCCCGCCGGCACCCCATCCCCGTCGCTGTAGTAGGTTTTGGCGTGCGCGAAGAATTCAACCAGAACCCGCGCAATCGTCAGGCCCTTGGTGTTTCGATAGTCGCCGCGGCGCCCGTTCGCCCTCAACTCCGTGATGAGGAGTTGGTACTTGGCCCGGCTTTCTTTGGTGCCGAATTCCCCCAGCAGATGATCCTTGCCGCTGAGGGTGACGATCCCCTGCCCGGACTGCTTGTGCAGCCGGTAGGACGAATTCTGATTTTCCTTGAGTTTTGGCATCGGCAGAGCTCCCTGAAAGTGGAAAACGGAAATCTTCCGTCTTCATCAGCTTTCTTTGGGCCGCTCTGCCGAACGTCGGCAGGTGCGAAATCACTCGGTCGGCCAGTACTTTTCCTGCAATGGGCGATACAGGGCTCGAACCTGTGACCTCCAGCGTGTCATGCTGGCGCGCTAGCCAACTGCGCCAATCGCCCGAATTATTCGTCGAATTATAGATTACCCGCGTCGATTGACAAGCGTGAGCGGCCGCCTGGCCGCCGGGCATAAATTTGCCGTCATCCGCTGTGGCTTTGGCGATGCGGCTGGGTATATATGAGCCGGGCTTGGTGCAGGGGAATTGATGATGAACGCATTGGTGTCAGACATCCTGGTCGTGGGTGGCGGCTGCGCGGGCCTGCTGGCCGCGGTCAATCTCAAGAGCAAGCTGCCCGAACTTCGCGTCAAGGTCCTGCGTCATCCCCTGGAGCATGATTTTCAGCCGGACGGCCAGGCCAGCACAGTCGAGTTCCCAAACCACATTCATCAGGAACTGGGCATCCCACCGCTCGATTTTCTGAGGCTGGCGCGGCCGATCTGGCGAATCGGCACACGGTACCAATGGGGACCGCGCGAGTTTTTTGATCACACCTGCGAATATCAGGTCGATACCCGCTATGGAATGCTCAGCCACGAG
This sequence comes from Tepidisphaeraceae bacterium, assembly GCA_036001665.1. Classification (GTDB taxonomy): domain Bacteria; phylum Planctomycetota; class Phycisphaerae; order Tepidisphaerales; family Tepidisphaeraceae; genus JBGPEF01. The sequence goes on along the minus strand of DASYUA010000284.1, from coordinate 3,472 downwards.
ACCGGATTTTACATCGGCAATGCGGCCAATGAATTTCGAGCCGTCGGACCGGCCTCGGCGCGAATGACCGACGGCAAAGTCTTCTTTCGCGAGAAGAATGGAAGCCCACAGATCACCCCTGGTCGATTTGGCTATCACCTGGAGCCGACGCGCTTGCAAAAGTTTCTGGAGTTGGCAGCGCAACGCCTGGGCATATCAACTCGCGATGGGAAAGCGGTGCAGGTGATCCGCGGCGAGATGGGGATCGCGGGGATTCGGATCGAGGGCGGCGAGATGCTCACCGCCGATCTTTACGTTGATGCCACTGGCTCTGAATCGCTTCTGCTTGGCCAGAGGCTGGGGGTCCCATACATAAGCTTTGCATCTAGCCTCCCGTGCGACAGCGCCATCGTCGCCACATGGCCGCGAGGAACTGAGCCGATCCGGCCGCACACGGAGGTGCAGACGATGGAGGCCGGGTGGTGCTGGCGAACTGAGCACGAGCAATTCGTTGGCTGTGGTTGTGCGTTCTCTTCGGCTCATTTGCGGCCTGACGAGGTGGAGGGGGCGCTGCGAAAACTTTATCCCAATGCTGGCGCAACACGGCTGCTCAAGCTCAGGCAAGGCCGGCATGAAAGCGCCTGGGCCGACAACGTTGTCGCCGTGGGCAATGCCGCGGCGTTGGTGGAGCCACTGGCGTCGGCCGGCCTGGCCGTGCTGGCGTTTCAATCTCAGTGGCTGGCCCAGTCCCTGGTCGACTGCGACCGCACGGTTCGCCCGACCATCATGAGGCAATTCAATAAACGATGGCGCAGGCTGGTGGAGGGCGAGCGGGAGTTCCTGGGTCTTTTCTACAAATACAATACTCGCCTCGATACGCCATTCTGGCATGAAGCCCAACGCAGCGCCCACCTCGGCAGTCTGGAGGAAGTGGTCCGCTGCTTCAAGGATGTGGGTCCTGATGCGATTCATCGAAGTCTGCTCCTCGCGGAAAACGATCCGATCGGGTTCGAAGGATATTTCAGCGTTCTCATTGGCCAGAACGTGGCACATGGGGGTTGGACGCCGCCGGCGGCGGAGATGCAGAGCTGGAAGGCGATAGAGGAATCCTGGCAGCGCAGGGCGAGCGCTGGATTCACGGTGGAGGAGGCGCTTCGGTATTTTGCATCCTCCCCGGCCAAGTCGATGACTGGAGCAAGCAGATGAACGTGACGCCGGCGATTCCGCCCGTGAAGAACGTGCTGGTGCTCGGCGGCGGCAGCGCGGGCTTCCTCGCGGCCATCACCCTGAAAATAAAGCTTCCGGAACTGAACGTGACCGTCCTCCGCTCCAAGGAGCTTGGCATCATCGGCGTCGGCGAAGGCACGACCACCACCGTCTCGTATCACCTGCACGATTTTTTGAAGCTGCCCATCAAGAGTTTTTACGAAATCGCGCAGCCGCTGTGGAAATTGGGCATCCGCTTCATCTGGGGGACGCGCCCGTATTTCAATTTTATCTTCGGCCTGGAAATGGATGCGCGACACCAGGGCATGCGGAAGGGCGCTGGACATTACTGCGGGGATGGGCCGTTTGATTACGTTGGGTATCCGTCCAGCCTGATGGCCGAAAACAAGGTCTTCTATCGCCTGCCCGGCGGCCCGCGCATCGCGGCCGAAGAGCTGGCGATGCACATCGAAAACGAAAAATTCGTCGCCTGGCTTGAGGGCGAGGCGCTGTCCAGGGGCGTGAGGATCATGGATGACACGGTCGTCGAGGTGCAGCAGGACGATCGCGGCATCAGTGGCCTGAAGCTGGCCTCGGGAGGCAACGCCACCGCGGACCTTTTCGTGGACAGCTCCGGCTTCTATTCGCTTCTCCTGGGAAAGACCTTGGCCGAGCCATTCATCAGTTTTAAAAATGCCCTCTTCTGCGACCGCGCAGTCGTCGGCGGGTGGGACCGCAGCGATGAGCCCATCAAACCCTACACGACGGCCGAGGCCATGGAATGCGGCTGGTGCTGGCAGATCGAGCACGAGCACCGCATCATCCGCGGCTACGTGTACTCCTCCTTCTTCATCAGCGATGAAGAGGCCGAGCGCGAGCTGCGCACCAAGAATCCCAGGATCACCAAAACGCGGATCGTGAAGTTCGTCACCGGCTGCTATCAGCGCGGGTGGGTGAAAAACGTGGTGGGGATCGGCAACGCGTTTGGATTTGTCGAGCCGCTGGAGGCGACGAGTTTGGGCACGATCTGCTTGCAGTCGGCGACGCTGGCCGAGACGCTGCGGACGTGCGGCTGCGCGGCGCCGCAGTCGATGATCGACTATTACAACGGCCGCGGCCGGCGGATGTGGGATTCCACGCGTGATTTCCTGGCGGTGCATTACAAGTTCAACAAGCGCTTCGACAACCCCTTCTGGCGCGAATGCCGGGAGAAGACCGATCTGGGGGCAGCGCAGGAGATCGTCGATTATTTCCAGGACAATGGCCCGAGCGGGCTCTGGCGCGTGCCGCTTTTTGAAGGCACGGAGTATCGGAACTTTGGCATGGAAGGGTATTTTGCGATGCTGGTGGGGATGCAGGTGCCGTATCGAAAGACCTTCGAGCCGGACTCGCGCGAGCGCGAACTCTGGAGGCAGCTCAAGACGAATCTGAAGGCCGAGGCACAGCGGGCGTATTCGATTCGCGAGGCGCTGGATCTGGTTCGCTCGCCGCAGTGGCAATGGCCGGCGGACATGTATGCGCGGCCGCAGGGGATTGGCATGCGGAGATGAGGGGCAGCGCGGCTTGCCGCAAATTACGGGAATGGCAATACGAGGTTGCTCACGCCCGGCCAGGGTTCGCCATCTTCGACGGCGATGATGCCGTTTCCCTCGGTGACATTGAGCCCGGACCAGAGCCGGCCCCATCGACCGCGCTGGGCGGGGGGACTGCGGTGGCTTTGTTTCGTCAAAATTTTTACTGGGAGCAAAGCCAAAACCGGCGTTTTTAGAGCACCAGAGGCGTTTTTTGGTTTGTTTGGTGGCTTTGTTTGGCTTTGTTTTGTCGGCGGGAATGATGTAACCGCGGAGGCACGGAGACGCAGACAGAATGTTTTTGATTTGAGCGGGGCGGTTTTGGGAGCGGGATGGGGGCGAAAAAAGGTTTTGAGAGGGCTTGGGGGGCTATTTTTTGTAAGATTTGTTCAGGTAATTGCTCGCGCGGGGGACGGGGCAAGAATTGGGAATTAAAACCGACCAAAACCGACCAAAACCGACATGAAACCGACGGGAAACCGACGTGGAAACGACACGGAAACGACCGAAAGCGACTGAGCAGGACGTGTGGGCGTATGGGGGTGTGGGTGTATGGGCGTGAGGAGGCGGAGGAGCGGGGGAGGGGGGAATGGGTTCGTTTGGAAGAAGAGCAGAGTGGCCGGGGATGAGGTGGATTTGCGCGGATCAAACTTGATGGGATGTCGCATCCTGTCGCATTTGGTTGCGCGGGGGGCGAGAACGTGTGGGCGAAGGGG
>DASYUA010000283.1:0-31777 GCA_036001665.1 Tepidisphaeraceae bacterium | reverse complement strand
TGCGGCGGCGGTGGAGGGGAATAACCGGGGGGTGGGGTGGATGGGGCAATTCGAATACGACAAGGCGATTGGAGTTTTTGCGAGCCTCCTTAAAGACCGGCCGGAGTGGGATGAGGTGCGGGTTAATCTGGCGATGGGGTATTTGAACCGGCAGCAGGAGGGGGATTCGGAAAGGGCGATGAAGTTGTTGGAGGGCGTGGTTGGGAGGAGGGCGGATTTTTTGGCGGCGAGGTATTGCAGGGGGATTCTGTTGCTCAATGCGGGGAAGCCAGTGGAGGCGCTGGGGGAGTTTCGATTTGTGAGCGAGAAGGATCCGGGGGATGCATATGCGGTTTATTACGTGGGGCAGTGTTCGTTTTCGGTGCAGAAAGTTCCCGCGGCACTGGAGGCATATGAGAAAGCGATTGGGATCGATTCATCGTTGCGCAGCGCGTATTACGGGGCGTTTCAATGTTTGCAGCAGATGGGGAGGGCCGGGGAGGCGAAGGAGAGGCTGGCGCAGTTTCAGGCGATGAAGGATGATCCACGGGGGAAATTGGTGGAGTTTAAATATACGCGGATGGGGAAGAAGGCGGAGGCGATGGTGGTGGATTTGGTGAGCACTGGCGGACAAGCCGCCAGTGGCACAAAGTCGCGACCGACTGGTCCGGTTTTTGCGGAGATGAAACCGTTGCCGCTAATCAATGGGGAGGGACTGAGGTGGAGTGATGGGAAGGGTGGGAAGATCAGTATCACGGCGGCGGACATTGACGGGGATGGGAAGATGGATTTGTTTTTGGCGAATGCGCTGGTGGAGGGGGAGAAAACTCGCAATGCAATTTTGCTGGCGAGGGAGAAGGGATTTGAAGTTGATGTGAAGCATCCACTGGCGGGAGTGGAGTTGGTGAATGCGGTGCTGTGGGGAGATTTTGACAATGACGGCTCACCGGATGTTTATTTTTGTCGCAAGAGCGGGGGAGCGCTGTGGAGGCGGGAGAAGGGAGGTGTGTGGAAGGATGTGACGGAGGCGACGAAGACGGCGGGAGGTTTGTTGGAGATTGTGGATGGGGTTTGGGTGGATGCGGATCATGATGGGGATTTGGATTTGGTGCTGGTGAGGAGCGCGGGGCCGACGGAGCTGTTGAATAATAATTTGGATGGGACGTTTCGGCCGATCGCGAAGGAGGCGGGGGTTGAGGGAGATGGGAAGGGGGCGGTAGGGGTGGTGGCGGCGGATTTAGATGGGGATGGGGATGTGGATTTGATGATGATCAAGCGCGCGGGGCCGCATGAGATTTATCTGAATGATCGCATGTGGAAGTATCACAAGGCGGTGGGATTTGATGATGTGGTGAATGCGCGGATGATTGGGGCGGTGGCGATCGATGGGGATGCGGATGGGATGGTGGAGATTTATGGAGTGTCGAATGAAGCGGCCATGAAATGGTCGCGAGAAAAAATAGGATGGAAGGGAGAGCGAATTAGCGACGGAGGGGATTTGCTGGCGATGGTGGATGTGGTGGGGAATGGAAGCATGGATGTGATCGTCGGAGATGAGAAAGGATGGAGACATGGGCGAGGCGCCCATGGCACGGCGGATGCGTGGAGTGTGGTGAATCTGGAGGCGGAGAAAGGGGCAGTGATCGTCGGGTTTGCATCGGAGAAAGGGCCGGTGGTTTGGGGGGCGGGGAACGGAAGATTTCCGTTTTTGGGGATGAAGGTGACTGGCAAGGAGAACCGGGGGGAGCAGATGAGGTCGAACGCGGCGGGGATTGGCGTCAGCGCGGCGGCCAGGTTTGATTCGAAATGGGCGAGTGGGAGCACATTCAAGAATTCATCGGGGCCGGGGCAGAGTTTGATGCCGATGGCGATTGGATTGGGAGGGACGAAGAGGGCGGGTTTTGTGCGGATTGTCTGGCCGGATGGGCTGATTCAGACGGAACTGGATCTGGAGGCCGGGAAAGTTCACGAGATCGCGGAGACGCAGAGGCAGACGTCGAGTTGTCCGGTGATTTTTGTCTGGGATGGGAGCAAGTTCAGGTTTGTGACGGATTGTCTGGGAGTGGCGGGGTTGGGGTTTGCGGTTGGCAGAGATGAGTATGCGCCGGTGCGGCCGTGGGAGAATGTGTTGATGCCACATGGAGTGATGAAGGCGCGAGAGGGGAAGTATGTGGTGAAGTTGTCGGAGCCGATGGAGGAGGTTTGTTATCTGGATTCGGCCGCTTTGGTGAGGTGGGAACTGCCGGCCGGATGGTCGATGACGGTGGATGAGCGGATGGGGGTGAATGATCCGCAGCCAACCGGGGAGGCGAGGTTTTATCGAAAATCGATGGGGATGAAGGTGGCGAAGGATGATTCGGGACGCGATGTGACGGAGATTTTGGCGAAGAGGGATGGGAGGGCGGTGGCTGATTTTGAGTTGGATCGGAGATTTGTCGGGTTTGCGAAGAATCATTATGTGGAGTTGGAGTTTGCGGATGCGATCGAGGGGGAGGCGATGATCGTGACGGATGGGTGGATTGAGTATCCGTACTCGCAGACGATGTTTGCGGCGTGGCAGGCGGGGGTTGCGTACGAGGCGGTGACCGTGGAGGCGTGTGGGGAGGATGGGAAGTGGGTGGTGGTGCTGGATCAGGTGGGATATCCGGCGGGCATGGCGAGGGAGATGTCGATTCCATTACCTCGCGAGAAGATGCCGACGGGGTGTCGGAGATTGAGGTTATCCACGAATCAGGAGATTTACTGGGATCGAATATTTGTAGCGTTTGCGGAGAGATGTCCGGAGGTGAAAAGAGTGGTGATGCCGTTGGTGGGTGCGAGGCTGGTGCAGAGTGGATTTGCTGAAAGGAAGAGTGGCAGGAGGCCGGATTATGAGTATTCGAGGCGCAGACCGCTGTGGGATACGCGGGCGCAGGAGGGGTTTTATACAAGGTTGGGGGAGGTGAGGGAGCTGGTGGAGGGTGTGGATGATGCGGTGGTGATTTTTGGGCCGGGGGAAGAGGTGGAGATGGAGTTTGATTCCGTTCCCGGAGATGGAGTGTTTGTGTTGGAGGTGAAGGGGTGGTGCAAGGATAAGGATTTACTCACGAAGGATGGGGAGACGGTGGGGCCGGTGCCGGTTAGAGAGGGAATCAGCGCGGAGGGAGTGAGGAGGAGAGAGGAATTGCATCGGAGGTTCAACACGCGATTTCAATCGGGGGGATAAATGTGAATGTTGTAGGATTTGTAGGCCTCGGTGCGGAGATGGGAAAGCATGTTGTGGCCGCGGCGGCGGGTGCGGGCTTCGCGAACTGCCGGGATGTTGATGGGGGCGACGACGATGCGCTCACCGGGGCCGGGCTCTGCCTGTGCGAGAATTCGGCCGTCGAAGTCGATGATCATGCTGCCGCCGGGCCAACTGAATGGGGGATAATTCTGGAGGGAACAGGCCTGATTGCTGGCCACGACGTAAGCGAGGTTTTCGATGGCGCGGGCGCGGTTGATTGTCGTCCACCAGTCCATCGGCTGCGCGGTGCCCCAGGGGTCCATATAGGCGGAGATGCGGATGAGGACTTCCGCGCCGTTGAGGGCGAGCTGGCGGATGGCTTCGGGGAAGAGCCAGTCGTAGCAGATGGCGCAGCCGATTCGGCCGATCTCGGTTTCGGCTACCGGAAACAGCGGGAGATCATAATTCTTCAGGTCGTGAGGGCTGGTGTGAACCTCCCAGGGGAGCCAGGGGTGGACTTTGCGATATTTGTAGAGGATGCCGGCGGGACCGATGAGGCAGGTGGTGTTAAAGACGTGGCCGGGCCATTTGGGGTCGAGTTCGAGGAAGGAACCGGTTTGGATGTAAACGCCGAGTTCTTTGGCTTTTTTGTGGTAGCGGTCGGTGTGCTCGTTGGGGATGGGGACGCTGAGGCGCTCGATGAGTTTTTCGACGGTGGGATAAATCGGCGCGGCGTGGGCGAATTCGGGGAAGGCGATGAGGCGGACGTCGAAGAAGGGCTCGTAGCCGGCGATGGCGAAGTCAATCATGTCGAGCATGCGCTTGGTGCGGTGGTGGATGTCATCGCGCGTGGTGGGGTTGGGCGAGTCGATCTGGCAGGCGGCGGCGTAGAAAGTGTCGGCCATTTGAAGGCAATATATTAGACGTGAGTGAGTTTAGTTGACAGGAGGGGTGGGGGATGTGATTCTGATTGGCTGCGGACACGTCTGACTGTAAATGTTTGTTCATTTCTTTTGTGATGGGGAGAATTGATGATCCGGATTGCTACACGGGCAGTTCTCTGTCTGGTCTTGTTGATCATGGGCTGCTCTCGCGAGGATGAGAAGGCTGAGAAGCCCGCTGGCGCAGCGCCATCCGGGCGCGCGGGCAAAGCGGGATGGGGACCGGCCGGGACGGGGGCGCTGTTTACTGAGATCACCGGCGCGGTGGGTCTGGACGACAAGCCGCCACCCTGGCCGGATGGGATGTTTGTGGTGCCCGAGCTGACGCCGGGTGGGGTGGCGCTGTTTGATTATGACGGGGACGGGCGGCTGGACATTCTGGCGGTGTGCCATCCGCCGCCGAGTGTGGACCAGTTCAGCAAATCAAGACCGAATCGATTGTTTCGACAGAAGGAGGATGGGACGTTTGTAGAAGTGAAGGGCGCGGCCGGTCTGGAGGGGAAGGGCTTTCATAATGCCGCTGCGATCGGGGATGTGAACAATGACGGGCTTGCGGATGTTTACATCTGCAACTACGGCGGGCCGGATGAGTTTTTCCTCAGCAAGGGCGGCGGGAATTTTGTGGATGCGACGGCCAAGGCGGGATTCGATAAAGGTCCCTCTTCGCCGGCCAACTGGTCTTCGACGGCGGCGTTTTTTGACTATGACGGGGACGGTTTTCTGGATCTGATGGTGGTGCACTTCGCGACGTTTGTAAATTCCAAATGTTATGCGGCGGGGACCTCCGGCGGGGGTATTCCGGAGAACAAGCGCGAGCGGGATTATTGCGCGCCGCACACTTTCACCGGGCAACTGGCGACGCTGTGGCACAACAATCGCGATGGGACTTTCAGCGATGTGACGAAACAGGCGGGGATCGTGGCCGCGGCGCGCGGGTGGGGCGTGATCGGGGCCGATCTGACGGGTGATGGGTTGGCCGACATCTTGCAGGCGAATGATGAGGAGCCCAATCAGCTTTGGGTGAACCAGGGAAATGGGACGTTTGCGGATGAGGCGGTGATTCGCGGCTGCGCGTTTAATGCGTCTGGCGGTGTGGAGGCGAACATGGGGATTGCGGTGGGGGATTTGTATGGCCGGGGGATGATCGATTTCTTGATCACGCATCTGAACGGCGAGACCAACACGCTGTTTCGTAGCAACGGAGATGGGACGTTTACCGATGTGACGGCCGGGGCGGGAATGGCGATTGTGGATCGGCCGTTCACCGGATGGGGAGCTGGATTTTTTGATTGCGATAATGATGGGGAGATGGACATCGCGGTGGTCAATGGCCGGGTGGCCAGGAGGCGAGGGCTGGGGACGGAGGAGTTGGGGCCGCACTGGTCGAGGTATGCGGAGCCGAATTTGTTGTTTATGAGCGATGGAAAGGGTGCGTTTGCAGATGCAAGTGACAGGGCCGGGGCGTTCGGCTCGAAGCCGGAGGTGCACCGCGGATTGGCATTTGGCGATCTGCGGAACCGGGGGGCGATCGATATGGTGGTGTCAAACGTGGATAACACGGTAAGGGTGTATCGGAATGATGCGGCGATGAAGGGCGGGCATTGGTTGCAGGTGCTGCCGATGATTGGGAAACGTGAGGCGCTGGGGGCGAAGGTAATTGTGAGCGGAGGCGGGAGGACGAGGTTGGGTTTGTGTCTGCGGGCATACAGCTACATTTCGAGCAATGATCCGCGGGTGCATTTTGGGTTGGGGAAGACGGAGAAGGTGGATTCGCTGGAAGTGCAGTGGCCGAGTGGGATGCCCAAGAGGGAGAAGTTTGAAGTGGGAGGGGTGGATCGGGGGATTGTGGTGGAGCAGGGGAAAGGGAAGGCGATCTAATTGTGGCACGGGCGCCTCGCCCGCGAGCACGACAAATGCCATGGGCGAGGCGCCCTTGCCACGATCATCTGGTCGGCTGTGTAGAGGGCTGAGCTCCACCTCTGCGATGAGGTTTGCCTTCGGTGAAGGTTTTGATGCGCGATTCGAGGTCTTTGACGCCTTGCTCATCGCCACAGGATTTGGCCAGCTCGATGGCGGATTTGATGGTCTTGAGGGCCTCATCACACTTGCCAGTTTCGGCCTGGGCGGCGGCGAGGGTGTCGAGATAGTCGGCCCGCCGGGTTCCGGAAAGCTTCAATGCGGCGTTGGCGAGGGCCAGGGCTTCTTCGCCATTGCGGATTTTGGGGTCGGGATCGGTGGCCAAAAGCCAGGCGAGGCCGTTCATGGCCTCGGGGGATTCGGGGCGATAGCGCAGGGCTTCGCGATAGTGAATGATCGCATCCTCGGTCTTGCCGGTGGCGGCGAAGCAGATGGCCAGTTCGCGAAAGGTGATTGCATCTTCCGGGCGCTTGGCCAGCACAGCGCGAAATTGCGGGATGGCCAGTGCCATTTGTCGCTGGCGCATCAGCGCCTGGCCGAGCAGGCTGTGGGCTTCGACGTGCTGGGGATCGTGGCGAAAGACTTCCGTGAAATGCGAGATGGCTTCGCGGTCGCGGTTTTGCCGGACCAGAAGCCGGCCCATTTCCACATGATAGTCGGCCGAGTCGTTCTTCATGCGCAGCGCCTGCTCGAGATAGTCCATGGCCTCTTTGATTCTGTCGCTGCGGGCGAAGGCGCGGGCGAGGTGATAGTAGGCGTCGGAGTTTTTGGGATTGGCGCGAATTGCCTTCTGAAGCGTTTCGATTGCTTCGGGGAGCTTCCAGAGACTCAGCTTGGCGTAGCCCAGGTTGTAAAGCGCATCGGCGTGGTCGGGATTGAGCTTGAGGGCGGCCTCGAAGCTGGCGCTGGCGGCGCGGGGATCGCCGCGGCGGGCGAGGACGACGCCGTATTGATTGTGCATGTCCGGGTCTTCGGGGTGACGGCGGATGGCATCGGCCCACAGCGCCTCGGCCTCGCTGAAACGCAGGTTGCGCATGAGCAGGGCGGCCAGCTCGCGGCGCGCGGCCTGTGAATCGGGGTTGAGACGCAGGGCCTCGTTCATCTCGGCGATGCTCTCTTCGAGCTTGCCCTGGCGATAGAGCAGGGCGGCGTAGTCGCGATGATATTTGGCTTCGTTGGGTTTGCGGCGGAGCAGCTCGAGACATTCGGCGGCGGCCTCATCGATCTTTCCGGCGTCGGCCAGCGCGGTGATGAGTCCCTGGCGCGCGATCTCCAGGTCGGGCTTGAGGGTGGAGGCTTTGCGATAAGCCTCGATGGCCGAGGGAAGGTTGCGCTGTTGTAGGAATGCATCGCCCTGCTTCACCAGCGCTTCCGCATCGTCGGCAGCGCGCGCGGGGGCGATGAAAAAGCATAGCACCGCAGCGAAAGCGGCGGCCGAGAAGGCTCGATTACCCCAACCGATCATGCAAAGACTCCGCTTCAGACGTGTGTTAGAAGTGGCGTAACCGAAGTCATTCTACATGAGATTTTAACGAAATCACGCGTGATTGCGGCCGTTTCGCCTTGACTTGCAATTAGCCGTGGCATAATGAAGTGGAATCGCCGGCTGTGGGGCTTGGCGAAACAGATCTTTTGGGCAAGTCAGTGAGATTACAGCAGTTATCCAATATCGCGCAAGCGCGGTCCTGGTGGCGATTTACGCTTCTGGGGCTGGTGGCCTTGGTATGGCTGGCGCGGCCGACCGAGCTGCGGGCGAGCTGCGGATATTACGTGGTTATCGGACATCCCAGCGCTGAGGCAGCGACCGAGCAGGCGAGGATGAGGCATGAGCAGATACCGGGTGAGCCGAATAAGGCTCCTTGCGATGGGCCGCAGTGCCGCGGGCAGAATTATCCGATCGCGCCAGCGCCGCCGGTGAACGTGGCGTCGCAGGACCAGATGGCGATGGCGCTGACGGGCAGTGATTGCGATGAGGTGAGCATCGGCTTTGGTTTGATTGATCAGTTTTCATTTCTGTCTGATCCACACATCTGGCGGATCGACCCTCCTCCGCGGTTTTGAACCATCCAATTGTTTGACTTGATGAGGCACGGCCGAGATGGCCGGGGCACACGAAGGATGTCGGGCAAGAGCGCCCGACCTACTTGGATGGTGGTCAATGTCCACGACGATGAATTCGGTGGAGTCGATGCCGGCTCCGTTTCCAAAGAAGAAGTACGTGAAGGCGGTGGGGCCGCGGCTGCGGATCCTTTTGCTGGTGGTGTTTGCGCTGGTTGCGCTGCTGGGGGCGAATTCGGCCTATCTGGTGAGCATCACGGCGCTGGAGGCATGGACGCAGCGGACGTATCAGAATTACTTCTACCAGCTCATGTTCCTGGGACATCTGGTGCTGGGGTTGCTGCTGATCGCGCCGTTCGTGACGTTTGGCATCATCCACATCAGGAACACCTGGACGCGAAAGAACCGCCGCGCCGTGCGCATCGGCTATGCGTTGTTCATCGTGTCGCTGCTGGTGCTGGGGACGGGCGTGGCCTTGATGCGGATCGGCAATTTTAATCTCAGGAGTCCCACGGGCCGGGCGACGGTGTATTGGATGCACGTGATCGCGCCGTTGATGGCGGTGTGGCTGTATTGGCTGCATCGGCTGGCCGGGCCGCCGATCAAGTGGCGGGTCGGCCTGAGCTATGCGGGGGCGGTGGCGGCGGCGTGCCTAGCGATGGTGTTGATGCATCGCACCGATCCGCGGCTGTGGAACGTGGCGGGGCCGAAGGAGGGGGAGAAGTATTTCTTCCCGTCACTGGCGCGGACGGCGACGGGAAATTTCATTCCGGCCGACACGCTGCTGATGGACAATTACTGTCTGAAGTGTCACCAGGACAACTTCAACGGCTGGTTTCACAGTGCGCATCACTTCAGCTCATTCAATAATCCCGCATATCTCGCGGCCGTTCGTGAGACACGGCAATTTGCGATGAAGCACGACAATTCAGTGCAGCGATCGCGCTGGTGCGCGGGATGCCATGACCAGGTGCCGTTTTTCAGCGGGGCGTTTGATGATCCGAAATTTGACGATGTGAAACATCCGACTTCGCAGGCGGGGATGACCTGCACCGTCTGTCATGCGATCACCAATGTGAACGACACGCGGGGGAACGCGAATTATACGATTGAAGAGCCGGTGCATTATCCGTTTGCCAGGAGCCAGAACGGGGTTTTGCAGTGGATCAACAATCAGATGGTGAAGGCCAAGCCGTCGTTCCATAAGAAGACCTTCCTCAAGCCGCTGCACAAGACGGCCGAGTTTTGCTCGACGTGTCACAAGGTGCATTTGCCGCCGGAATTGAACAATTACAAGTGGCTGCGCGGCCAGAATCACTACGACACGTTTTTGCTCAGTGGCGTGAGCGGCCATGGGGCGCGGAGTTTTTATTATCCGCCCAAAGCGCAGGAGAACTGTGCCGGCTGTCATATGCCCCTGAAGGAGTCGAATGATTTTGGCGCGAAGTTTTTTGGGTCGGAGAAGTTGAGCGTACACAATCACCTGTTCCCCGGAGCGAACACGGGTTTGGCGCACATCAGGAACCAGCCGCAGATCGTCAAGGCGCACCAGGAATTCCTGGCCGGTGTGATGCGGGTGGATATTTTTGGATTGAGGGAGAACGGAGCTGTCGATGGCAGGCTGATTGCACCGTTGCGGCCGAATGTTCCGACGCTCAAGCCGGGGGAGAAATATCTGCTGGAGACGGTCGTCCGCACCGTGAAAATGGGCCATCCGTTCACGCAGGGGACGGTGGATTCAAATGAGGTGTGGGTGGACGTCGCCGTTCGCAGCGGCGAGCGGATCATCGGCAGAAGCGGGGCCCTGGATGCGGAGAGGGAAGTGGATCCCTGGTCGCATTTTGTGAACGTGTTCATGCTCGACCGCGATGGAAATCGCATCGCCCGCCGCAACCCGCAGGACATTTTCGTGCCGCTCTACAACAACCAGATCCCGCCCGGGGCGGCCAATACGGTGCATTATGAAATGCAGCTTCCGGAGCAACTGAGCGCGCCCATCACGATCGAAGTGAAACTCCAGTACCGCAAGTTCGACAAGCAGTACATGGATTTTGTCACCGGCACGGCCAAGCCCGGCGACAATCCGATTTTCAATTTCACGCCGGGCAAAAAGTATCTCAACGATCTTCCCATCACGACTTTGGCGGTGGATACGCTGACGCTGCCAGTGGAAGGGCTGGCTGCGTCTCCCACGAATCCGCCCTCGGCCATTCCGCCGTGGCAGCGGTGGAATGACTATGGCATCGGCCTGCTGCTCAAGGGCAAGGCGCAGTTTGCGCAGGCGGTGGATGCGTTCTCGCAGGTGGAGAAGATGAACCGCTTTGATGGCCCGCTGAATCTGGCCCGCGCTTATTACGCCGAGGGTCGGCTCGATGAGGCGGTGGATGCGATTGCCCGCGCGGCCAGGCACAGCAAGCCGCCGGATGATCCGCCCGCGCCGCCTTGGACAATGTCGTGGATGAGCGGCCTGATCAACCGCCAGCAGGGTCACCTGGAGGCGGCGGAGAAGAACTTCCGCGGCGTGCTCGAGGAGCACACCGAGGCCATGCGCGAGCGGGGATTTGATTTCAGCCTGGATTATGAAGTGATCAACGAGCTGGGGCAGACGCTTTTTGAGCGGGCCGAGCGCGAATGGAGTGCGGATCGGAAAGCGGAGAAGGATCGTCTGCTGGCGCAGGCCGCCGAGCAATTTAACAAGACGCTCTCGCTCGATCCCGAGAATGTGGCGGCTCATTACAACCTGCAATTGATCTACGCGAAGCTGGGCGATGCGAAGAAGGCGGAGGCGCACGCGAAATTGCACACGAGATACAAGACCGATGACAACGCCCGTGACCAGGCATTGCTGGCCGCGCGCAAGCAGTATCCGGCCGGGAACAATGCGGCCGAGGCGCTGGTGATTTATCCGCTGCAACGCCCGCAAGCTCCGGAGTTGGCGCATCAGGGCGGCGAGCCGCGGGCTGAATTCAAAGGAAATCCCGGAGGTGTGAAGTGACCAGGATGCAACGACCCCAGGTGAAGCCGAAAATAGAGGACGATGAAGAGGATGTGGAGGAGCGCGATGACAAGATCATCGGCCGGGCGCTGCGCTGGTCGCTGTTGGTGTTGCTGATCCTGGGGGGCGGAGTGGTCGCGGGGATTTACTGGTTCAACCACAGGCCGGTCGCACAATTACCCAGGGCCAAGCCGCTGGTGATGCCGTCGCTGCGCGATCGGGCGCTGGTGGAGCTGCCTTCGATTCCTTTCACCAACATCACCGAGTCGGCCGGGATCAAGTTTGTACACGTGAACGGCGCGGAGGGAGAGAAGTTGCTCCCGGAGACGATGGGCGGCGGCTGCGCGTTTTTCGATTTTGACAATGATGGCAATCAGGACCTCCTGCTGATCAATTCAAGCTCCTGGCCCTGGGCCAAAACGCCAAATTCCGCCGCGAAAATGGCCCTTTATCACAATGATGGCAAGGGCCTTTTCATCGATGTCACCGCCGGCTCCGGCCTGGATGTCAGCTTCTATGGCATGGGCGTGGCCACCGGCGATTTCGACAATGATGGCAACGTTGATGTGTTCATCACCGCTGTCGGCGGAAATCACCTCTTTCGCAATCTCGGCAATGGAAAATTCGCCGATGTGACTCCCAAATCCGCCGTCGGCGGCAGCAACACCGGCTGGTCCAGCGGCGCTGCTTTCCTCGACTATGACAACGACGGAAAACTCGACCTTTTCGTCTGCAACTACGTTGCCTGGTCGCGCGAAAATGACATTGCCCAGGATTTCAAGCTGCTGGGCGTCGGCCGGGCTTATGGGCCGCCGCTGGCGTTTGCCGGCACGTTCCCCTGCCTCTATCACAACAATGGCGACGGCACTTTTACCGATGTGAGCGCGGCCGCCGGGATGCAGGTGAAAAATCCCGCCACCGGAAACGCCATGGGCAAGAGCCTGGCGGCGATTCCCGTCGATCTGGATCGCGATGGGCTGATCGACATCATCGTCGCCAATGACACGGTGCAGAACTTCGTCTTCCACAACAAGGGCGGCGGAAACTTCGAGGAAATCGGCGCCATGTCCGGAATGGCCTTCGACACGGCCGGCCAGGCGCGCGGCGCCATGGGCATCGATGCGGTTCATTTTCGCAACAACCGCACATTGGGCGTCGCCGTCGGCAATTTTGCCAATGAAATGAACGCCCTCTATGTCGGCGAATCGGGCACGCTCAATTTCCGCGATGATGCCATTGCCACCGGCGTCGGGCCTGTCTCGCGGCAGTTGCTGACCTTTGGCCTGTTCTTTTTTGATGCCGATCTCGATGGCCGGCTCGATCTGCTCACCGTCAACGGCCACATCGAGGACCAGATCAACAAGGTGCAGTCATCGCAAAGCTATCGCCAGCCGGCGCAGCTCCTCTGGAATGCCGGAGCCGGCTTCGGCGCCGATTTCATCCCCCTCACTTCAAAGGAATGCGGGCCTGACCTGTTCACCCCCATCGTCGGCCGGGGCGCGGCCTACGCCGACATGGACAACGACGGCGATTTGGACATAATAATGGCGCAGAACGGGGCCGCGCCGATCCTCCTTCGCAACGACCGGAAACTTGGCAACCATTACATCCGTTTCAAGCTCGTTGGCAGTGTTTCTAACCGCGACGCCATTGGTGCGTGGATGGAAGGCGAGGTGAATGGCCAGACAATTCGCCGCCAGGTCATGCCCACCCGCAGCTATTTTTCGCAGGTGGAATTGCCGGTGACCATCGGCCTGGGCAGGAGCAGCATGCCGGGGATTTGGAGCATCATTTGGCCGGATGGGGCGCATCAGGAAATTCGGGATGTGAAGCTGGATGCCTTGACGACCGTCGTACAACCCAAAAAATAGGAGCAACACCTTGCCGCTTGTACAGGGCCACATCGGAGAAGCATCATGAGATATGGGTACTTTGCGATTGTGGGAGTGGTTCTGGTTCTGTCAGCGCGCTGCCTGGCGCAGGCCACAGCGCCTCCGGCCAACCAGCCGCCGGGCTATACGCTCAGCCGCTGGGATGAGGACTATCGCTATCTGCGCGACCCGGCCGAGCGCGAGGAGCGCGACTTGTTTGATCCCATCAAGTACATCCCCTTCAACGACAAGGGCGACATCTATCTCTCGCTGGGCGGGCAGGTGCGCTATCGCTACGAGTATTTCCAGGACAACAACTTCGGCGCTGGCCCGCAGGATGAGGATGGGTATCACCTGATCCGCATGCTGGCGCACGTCGATCTCCATCTGGGGGACAATTTCCGCATCTTCGTGCAGGGCAAGAGCGCGCTGATTGAAGATCGTACCGGCGGGCCGCGGGCGGTCGATGCCGATGAGGTGGATATTCAGCAGGCATTCGGCGATCTGGATTTCCGCTTCAACAATGACAAATACAGCGCCCGGGTGCGCGGCGGCCGGCAGGACCTGAGATTCGGCGCCGAGCGGCTGATTGGCGTATCGGACTGGACCAACGTGCGCCGCACGTTTGATGGCGTTCGCGCTACCTTCGGGCTCGGCAATCAGACCCTGGATGTGTTCTGGGTGATGCCGGTGCTGGTACACAAGGAGAGCTTCAATCCCAGCGACGACGACAGCAATTTTGTGGGCATCTATGACGTGATCAGCCTGCCCGGCTTCATGCGCGATGCGCGGACCAGGGTCGATCTTTATGGCCTGTGGCTCGGCCGCGATAACACCGCTCCCGCATCCGCGCCCGCGAATGACTCCGATACCTTCACCGTCGGCGCGCATTTCTTTACCAATCCCAGGCCGTGGGATCTGGACGTCGAGGCCGACTGGCAATTCGGCGAGGTCGCCGATGACGATATCAAGGCCTGGTCGTTTGCGATTGAAGGCGGTTATACGCTCAGCGGCATCACCTGGTCGCCGCGGCTGCTTCTGGGCTTCGATATTGCCAGCGGTGATGATAATCCCACCGACGGCGAGCGCGAGACCTTCAATCAGCTCTTCCCCTCCGGCCATCCCTATTTCGGGTACATCGACGTCATCGGCCGCCAGAACATCATCGACGTGCATCCCGGTGTCGTGTTCAATTTTGCTCCGGTGCTCAATTTCCGCACCGAATATCACCTCTTCTGGCGCGAGAGCACCCACGATGCGCTTTACACCGCCACTGGCGCCCCCCTGATCGGCGGCGGCGCGAGCGACACGAATTACATCGGCTCGGAAATCGATCTCCTCCTGACCTGGAAGCTCGACCGCCACTGGTCGGCCTACGCCGGCTACAGCCACTTCTTCGCCGGTGATTTTGTCGAAGAAGCCGGCGCTGGCACCGGCGCGGATGACGATATTAGTTTTGTTTATGGGTCGCTGATGTTTACGTTCTGATTCGACCACGAGCCTCCTTGAATTGAAGGTCGGGGCAACACGGGCGGAAGCAGTTCCTGCCCGTGTTTTATTTTGGCGAGAGTTCTTCTGACGCACCGCGTGCGGGTCGGAGCGGGATATTGCCACTCTCCGTCGCTCAATTCGAAAAGCGTTTCACCACAATCGAATCATTCTGCCCCCCAAAGCCAAAGCTGTTGCTCAGCGCGACGTCGCACCTTGCCTTGCGGGCCTGGTTGGGGATGTAGTCGAGGTCGCACTCCGGATCGGCGTTCTCCAGGTTCATGGTGGGGGGGAGGACCTGGTCGCGAATGGCCAGGATGCAGGTGATCAGCTCCACCGCGCCGGCGGCCGCGATCAGGTGGCCCATCATCGACTTGATGCTGGAGACGGGAACGTTGCGGGCGTGCTCGCCAAAGACTTTCTTGATGGCCCCGGTCTCGTTGCCGTCGTTTTCGCGCGTGCCGGTGCCGTGGGCGTTGATGTAATGCACATCTTCGGGTTTCAGATTGGCATCGCGAAGTGCTTCCTGCATCGCGACCACCGCGCCCAGTCCCTCCGGGTCCTGATCGGTGATGCGGAAGGCGTCGGCCGTCGAGCCATATCCCGCGACTTCGGCCAGAATTGTCGCATTGCGCTTCTGGGCGTGCTCGAGCGTTTCCAGAATCACCGTTCCCGCGCCTTCGCCAAGCACAAACCCGCCGCGGCAATTATCGAAGGGCCGGCTGGCGCGCGGCGGGATTTCGTTGGCTGTTGAGAGGGCGGTCAGGCGATTGAAGCCGGTCACGCCGAAGGGATGGATCATCGAATGAGCCCCGCCGCCGATCATGATGTCGGCATCGCCCCGGCGGAGAATCTCAGTCGCCTCGCCGATGGCTTGCGTGGACGCAGCGCAGGCGGTGAGGCAGTTAAAGGCCGGCCCGCGCGCCCCGGTGAGCAACGCCAGATGCGAGAGCGGCATGTTCGGCTCCTGCTCCAGCTCGCGGGTGACGTTCATCAGCTCCAGCGCCATCTGGGCCCATTTGACGGAGTCGAGAGAGTTGGCATCGGCTTTCCAGGCGGAGAGGGCGGAGGCGGTGTAGGCCTCAAAATCGAGCGAGCCCTCGCCGGATCCGAGATAAATGCCGACGCGATCCAGATCGAGTGCTGAGTGCTGGGTGCTGAGTGCCGAAATCGGCGGAAGGCCGGCCATTTTCCAGGCCTGGGCACAGGCGGCCAGGGCAAATTGCGTATTTCGGCCTGCCCCGCCGTGTGGGCCGATGTCCGCCAGATGATCGCTCAGGCGAAAATCCTTCACCTCAGCGCTGATGCTGGTCGGAAAAGTGGAAGCGTCGAATATCGTCGTGCGCGAAATCCCCGATTCCCCCGCCAGCAGGCGCGGCCAGACCTGCTCGATGCTGTGACCCATCGGCGTGACCCAGCCCATTCCGGTGATGACAACTCGATTTGGTTTCATCTTTAGAAGCGATAACCTTTCTTCTCTGAATCGCTCGCCCCGCCGACGAACAACATTGCCAGCCCAAGGCAGACGAAGATCAGGCCGACACGAAAGTCAAACCACCAGCAGATCGCCGCGCCAAATGCGAACATGACGATCGCCGCCAGCAACCGCATCCACGCGGGCAAACCGAGCCACCAGCCAAACATGATGTTCTCCTTTCACATGGATCGAAACACCAATGCCGCATTTTGCCCACCAAGACTGTAAACACTGGAAACAGTAATTTTCAAATCGCCGCTGCGAGCCTCTGCCGCCACGTTCAGCCGCAAACCATCGATCGGCTTGCGCGTGTTGATCGCCGGCGGAATCGTGTTGTGATGCAGCGCCAGCACCGCCGCGGCCGCATCCACGCCACATCCGGCCGCCAGATTACCAGTCTGCGACTTGATCGGGGCGAGTGGAATCTTCTCCAGCGATGCACCCAGCGCATTCCGCAGCGCTGCGATCTCCGCCCGGTCGTGCGACGGAATCCCCAGGCCGTGGGGAATGAAACAGCCAATTTGCTCGGGCGCTACCGAAGCTTCCTTCAATGCATTGCTGATGGCCCGTCCATAACTCTGTCCCGTCGGCGAAGGATCGGTGATGCGATACGCATCCTGGCTCGCTCCAAATCCGCACAGCTCCGCATAAATCCGCGCCCCGCGCGACTGGGCGTGCTCCAATTCCTCCAGGATCAGCAGGCCTCCACCCTCCGCGATCGCCGACCCGCTCGCTTCCTGGTCAAATGGCCGCACCGCCGTGGTCGGCGAGTCATTGTGCTGTTCCGTCGGCCGCTTCAGCAGCGTCTGCCGCATCAACCCCATCGGATTCACCTTCGATTCCGCGCCGCCGCAAATCGCCAGATCCGCATCGCCGCGCTGAATGGTGCGAAACGCCTCGCCGATGGCCAGATGCGATGAAGCCTCCGCGCAGGTGATCGTATTACTCGGCCCCTTCAGCTCGTGAATGATCGTCACATGACACGCCAGCATGTTGGGCAGATATTTCAGCAGCCACAGCGGCGTCAACTGATTCATCCCCTCCCGTCCCCACTTCTGCATATCAAGCTTGTTCCCCTCGCGCGCTGTGTGCATGGCGCTGGTCAGCTCGTTGAGATCGGTGCTGATCAATCCCGCCCCGATGTTGCAGCCAAATCGTCCCGGCGTGATCGTCGGCTGATCCGTATGCGCCCGCGACTTCAATCCCGAATCCTTAAACGCATCATCCGCCGCGACGACGGCCAGTTCGATGTCCCGTGCCATCACCTTCGTCGCCTTGCGATAACTTTTGGGAACATAATCCCCGATTTTATAAGGCGGCGCCTCCCCCGCGATCTGCGATGGAAACGCCGACGGATCAAACGCCTCGATCCTGCGAATCCCGCACTTCCCGGCTGCCAGATTATCCCAGAACGTCTTCGCCCCGATCCCAATCGGCGAAATGACTCCCAAGCCTGTGACGACAACTCTTCGCATGATCAGATCTGCACCGCCCCGCCCGCCCGATACGTCTTGAGTAACTCAGTGAACTGCTCCGTGAATACAAAATTATGCTCCGGAAACTCCATGCCCGCCATGTTCTGATCGATGTGGCTGAACATCAGCTCAATCTCGGCCACCAATCGATCGCCCGTTGTCACAGTACCGCTTGCCGATGCCCCTTGTTCCGAAAACTGCTCGATTTTGGCGGTGAAAACCAACGTATCGCCCGGCCGCACCAACTGATGAAACGTCGCCCGGCCGATCTTCGCCAGAATCACCTTCTCCGCAAATCCTCCCGCCTCACCCACCAGAATCCCCGCCGTCTGCGCCATCCCCTCGACAATCAGGCTGTGCGGATAGATCGGAAAATCCGGATACAAATCGTGCAACTGCTCCTCCGCCAGCGTCACGTTCTTCACCGTCGTCGCCGACGTCCGCGACGTGAATTCCGTGAACTTGTCGATCCAAATCCATCGCATTGCTTCACTCGTGGCATGGGCGTCTCGCCCATGAGATCTGAATCTCTCTCTGATCTGCGCAAATCTGCGTCATCTGCGCTATCTGCGTTCCACTCTTCTCTTCTCTCGTGCCACTGGCGGCTTGTCCGCCAGTGTTCCGCCGCCGATCTCACGCCGGCAACTTGCTCTGCACGTAACTCACCACCGCATCCACCGTGAACGGCAACTGATCCACCTGCGGGTCCTTCTCAAACTCGCTCAGGTCCACATACGGCATCCGCTTTTTCAATTCCGTCATCCCCGCCGGCGTCACCCGGCCGTTCTGAACATAATTCGGGTCCGTCAGCACATTTTCCGGCACCAACTCGCCGCGCGGAATCTTGATCGTAAACGCCTTCTCCAGGCGGAAGACAATGTCCAGAAAATCAATGCTCTCCGCCCCCAGGTCCTGCTTCAATCGCGAATTGGGCGTCACCTGCTCCTCATCGACGCCCAGCGCATCCACGAGCACTCCCTGCACCTTCGCGTACACATCTTCACGAGACATTGCCATATCAACTCCGTTGGACCGCGGCTTCCACTGCGACCTCGCTCCGTGTCGCACTCAAAATGTTCCACCGCCGCCGATTGTGCTCCCGCAACCGCGCATCGATCTCGGCCAGTTCCGGACGCTTATCGGCCAGATTGAAATAGGCCAATTCCAGCCTCGCCGACAGCGCCTGTGCGCTGCCCACGAAACCGGCGGCCTTAAAAACAGCGCCGCCTTCCAGCAATTTCGCCAGCTCCACCTCGATCTTCAGCGCGTTGCCCGGGGCAACAAAGTGGCCGTACTTCACATTCCTCGCCTCGCGCAAAACCGCCATCGAACAGGCAAAATTCCGCCGCCGGTGCAGCAGCCAGCCGGCCGCCTGCGTCAGCGCCTCCAACATTAGGACCCCCGGCAGCACGGGAAAAGTGGGAAAATGGTCGGCCAGATATTCCTCGGCCAGGCTCACCTGCTTGCTGGCGACGATGCGCTCATCGCTCAGCGATTCGATCTTGTCGATGAGGTTAAATTTCAAACCCAGCCCCGCACCGTAAGTTCCGCCGGCGAGGCCAATTCGAGGCACCCGGACCAGGCTGTAAACCGCACGTTTGTATCGGTGGACCGCAGGCATTGCAAGCCGCTGCCGAAAACGGCGAGCTTGACTCGCCGCCGATACCTGCTAATTTACGCCGCTCTTTTGATCCCTTAAGAATCGTTCCCTAGGATACGCAGCCATGTACGCGATCATTGACGAAGCCGGCAAGCAGTTTAAGGTCACCAGCGGCGATACCATCCTCATCGACCGCGCGGGCAGCCCCGACGAAAAAACCATCACCTTCGACCGCGTCCTCTTCGTCGGCGGTGAAGGCCAGCCCAAAATCGGCGCCCCCACCGTCGCCGGCGCATCCGTCACCGCCGACGTGATCGGCCCGGAAAAGGGCAAGAAGGTCGATATCATCAAGTACAAGCGCCGCAAGGGCTATCACAAGCACATCGGCCACCGCCAGAAGTACCTGCGCGTCCGCATCACCGGCATTTCGGTCTAGTCACAGAGGTTTGAAATGGGTGGCATGGGCAGGCGTACTCGCTTGCCCGTGGTCTTCGCTTCACAAGATTCGAAAGCCGCCCTCACATCCCCTCCACGTGCCCCTTCACCGCCGCCTCCAGCGCATTGAAATCCTCCCCAAAATACGTCGCAAACAATTTCCCCCAATCCGGATTCTCGATCTGATCCATCGCCTTCAGATACGCCGCCATTCGCGCTGGTTGCTTGTTCCACAGATAGTGCGTCAGCGCCCACGCCTGCGCATATCTCCCCGACACCTGCTCCGCCGAATCATTGTCCTTCGGCCGCTCGCGCATCAAATCAGCCAGTGGAATCAATTCATTGTTCGCCTGTAGCCCGCGATAGGTTCTGAGCCGATGTCCATTGACCAATCCCGGCCCGGCCCGCCCCTCGCCATCCACCGACTCAAACAGCATCGCCAATCCCTCCCCCAGCCAGAATGGATAATCCTTCCCGCGCCGCTGAACCCCGCTGTTGAAGAGCAGTTGGTGCGTCGCCTCGTGCCGCGTCTTGGACAAGGTTGAAATTCGTCCGGCATAGTTCAGCCGCGCATTGATGTCGGCAAGCTGCGCTGAATTGTGCTTGAGCTGGTCCTGAATCGTCAGCCGCTTGGCGGTCTGGCCCGCTCCCAGGTTTTCCATCTCCCCGTGCAGCTCTTTGATCTTCTCTTCCAGCGATGTGATCTTTTCCCGCACATCCTTGAACACCGGATTGTCCCGGTCATGGAAAAATGACGTCCGGTTGGATCGCCACGAATAGTATCCGGCCGACCACGCATTCTGCGCGCCCTCGAATTTTCGCAGAAAATCCGTGTAATCATCAAACCGCTCAAACAGCACGCACACCAGCCGATTCGCCGGCGGCATCGGCCGCAAACCAATCGCCGCCGCGTTCCGGTAATACAGCAGATACGTGTCCTCCATCGCCTCGGCCTGCATCTGCGCCGACTGCTCATCGCAATCGCTCAGGACCGTGAAATGCGCGCTGTGATACAGCTTGTATCGATTCCCCAGCAGCCCCTCCAGCTTTTCCGCCCACTGCTTGTCCACCGGCCGCGTGCGCTTCTGATCCGCATCCATCAGCTCGCGATAGGCCACCGGATGCCCCGGATGCAGCTTCAACACTTCCGTCAGCAGATCGGCCCGCTGCTGGTGCAGCTCATTTCGCTTGCACCAGTCGGCCAGGTTCATTCGCCCATCGATGTCCTTCTCCGACAGCTTGTGATACCGCTCCAGGTAATCGACGATCAGGTCCGAACCATCGCCGCGCGCCGAGTTGATGATCAGTAACGAAAGCGCCACCGCCAGCAGCGACGGCCAATAACCTGAAGCTGTGCGGGCGAAAGATCGCATGGAGGTCGGCATTCATTATATATCGGACAAAACCACCCGCCCCATGCGTTAAGTCTGCGGCGCATTGGGCTCCCCGCCCACCAGCACAATGCTGTTTTTCCCCGCCTTTTTCGCCCCAAACATCAACCGCTTATCCGCCAAGTCAATCAATTCTTCCATCGTCCCCGCCTGCCACGGATAAACCGCCAGTCCCGCGCTGATCGTCAGCATCCCCTTGCCGCTGGGCCCCAGCCCCTGGAGCTCGTGCGTCGCCAGCAGCTTCTTGAACCGCGCGAATATCAGCTCCGGCGTCTGCGGCGGCTTCGATGCCCCGTGCTGCGGATCCTTCGGCTGCCGCGGCCCCTCCTTCTCCCAGAAAACCACCGCAAACTCATCTCCCCCCAGCCGCGCTACCAGATCGTGCTCGCGGCAGCAGCGCCGGATCAGCGACGCCGTCTGCTTGAGAATCTCATCCCCCATGCCGTGCCCATACTCATCGTTGTATTTCTTGAAATTGTCGATGTCGAAGATCAGCAGCGTCACCGGGAAGAGCTTTGATCGGGCCCGATCGATGATCCGCGAGAGGAAATGCTTGAAATAGCGCGCGTTGTACAGCCCCGTCAGCTCATCGGTGATCGCCAGCTTCTGAAGCCGGTTGTGCCGCTCCTGAAGGCTGTGCAACTTCCCGATCACCTCCGCCAGGTGCGCCAACAAGTGCCGCGCTGCATTGGCATCCTCATCCTTCGCGATCAGCAGGTGCAACTGCCCCAACTCCTCCTCATCCACCTTCACCGCGTGCGACAACACCGTCTTCCCCTCCGGCGCGCCCGGCCCGGCCACGCTCAACGGCTGGTAAACCAGGTGCATCGCCGGCCCAAGCTGCACGTTCAGCCGCTTCACCACCTCCGCCGGCGCTGCGTGCGGCTGATCCGCCAGCGCCCCCAGAAACAAACTCGCCAGCGACAAACCCGCCAGCAGCGGCTGCGGCATCGGCTCCGCAACGCTTGCCTGTCCCTCCGCCACCGCCTCCACCTCGGGCGCTGGCGCAATCCGCATGTGCGGCGTCGAAAAAATCTGCGTCAATTCCCCCGACGACGGCCCGGCCGGACCATCCGGCATGATCACATAATCATCCACCCCAAAATCCAGCATCTTCCGCGAAAGCGGCTCCAGCGTCGGATGACCAAACAACACCAGCCGCGCATCCGCCGCCATCTGTCGCAACGTCCTCACCGCCGCCTCCGGCCGTCTTTCAATCGGCTCGGCCGACGCCAGCACCGCCGTATATTGATTCCCCGCAAGCTCGGCGATCGCATCAAAATAATTCCCCACTGATGTGATCTGCGCCCCCGGCATCGCCTGCGCAAGCGCCCCCTGGAGACTCCTCTGCGAATCCCCAACCAGCAACACACGTTCTGGACCCAGTCGACCCATGTCTCTAGCTCTCATGTGGCACGGGCGCCTCGCCCGTGAATCTGCTTATTTCTCATGAGCCTCCGGCCCCGGCCGCGCCGGCTCCTGCAAGAGCGCCCTCAACTCATCCGCCGTCAACACCGGATCGCTGATCGGCGACTCCGCGAACACCCTCACCGTCACCCTCGGCGGCGCTTCATTCCCCTCCGGCCGGCCCGCCGGCTTCGGCTGCGGCGCCACGCTGGTTGCGGCCGCCGGCGCCGCCTTCTCTATCATCGCTCCCGCCTCTTCCGTCATCGCAAACCGGTGCGGGCCATCCTCCGACAGCAATCCATCCGCCCCCAGTCGCAATGCCTCGGCCAGCGCTGCCGCCCGCCCGTCCGTTTGCGACAGCCAGATATCGATGTGCGGATAGCGGTGCTTGACGCTCGCGATGACGCTCAGTTCTTCGCGATACAGACTGTTGAGGCACAGGATCAGCGCCCGATACGTCATCGACCGCCGCGACAATTCCGCCGCCGCCGAATACGGATCCTCCGCCTCCACCGATTGATATCCCAATCCGCGCAGCGTCGCCATGGCCGCGCTGCGGCAGCTTGCGCTACCGACAACGATGGCCCGTCCTGTCGGACGATTCACTGGCAGACTGACTCCTGACATGCGACTCCCCGTAATGATGCGCGGCCGGGACCATCTTACCCCCCACCGAAGCGCTTGCAATCCGCCTCCTGCCTCTCATGGCTGAGCTGTTTCGCGCCTGATCCATTTGTGACGCCTGTGCCATGTGCGCGGCCAACGAAATTGTATGCCCCCCGCGCCCGCCAGACGCGCCCGTAGTGCGCGAGGTGCGCACTACGCCGTCCACGTTCTTATGATGGGTGGCATTGGCAGCCGTACTCGGATGCCCGTGTCTTCCCGTTTGCAGCGACTACGCACACTCTTAGTGTACCCGGCCTGGTAGGGTCTGCTCCGCGCACCACCCCACCTTGTAGGGACCAAAACCGGGACTGGGCTAGTTTATTGCCCTCTCTTCAAAAAACTAGCTCCGTCCCCCGTCCCGATTTCATGCCCCATCTTGAGTGCAGCCGGCGTCGTAGTACGCCGTCCACCCTTTTTTGGGCAATGATATAGTTGATTAAGCAAGGGCCATCCGCTTCAATGATCGGGTGAACCCGATCCAATATGGCGCTCTCGTCCGCTGGGCTACCAAGCAAAGAAAAAACACCGTCACCACCACGCACGCGGGATTGCGGGGAACCGCGCTTTCGGCAACCCAGGGATGGACGCGAATTTTTGAAATGATAAGTTTCCAGCGACTTCGCTCATTTGGGCAAAGGTCCGTCCGTGCTATCTGCGGCGATATGTCAAAAAAATCCGGAATTACCCGAACAAACCCCAATCCAAAACGTATACAACCTGTGAGGAACAATCGTAGGGTTCGCTCCGCGAACCTCTCGGCAGAAAGGGGGTCCCAATGCGCTCGTCTCACCCACCCAGCCGTCCCAGCGCTGATTCCCCCTCTTCACCGAACCCCCAACCCCGAACCCTGAATCCCAAAACTACCAAACGAACCCAATCGTCATCTTCACGTCATCCAAACCCGTATCCAAACGAGTTCTCCTCTCTATGTCTCTGCGTCTCTGCGCCTCTGCGGTTGCATCGATCATTTCCCCTCCCAAAGAACCGCTCAGGTACCGGAAAGTACCGCTTTCCTCCCGGTTTTTTGACGAATTCCTGCCCCACCCGATCCATAACCATTGCTCCAAACCAATTTTGCAAAAAATCGGTACCGCCACCCCCTCGAAACACTTTTTTTCCTCCCCCACCTCCCCATCAACCGACCACGGACAACCGACCACTGACAGGATCAAAATCAAACCCACCAAACGAACCCAAAACCCCCTCCAGCGCTCGAAAAACGCCACGTTTTGCTCCGCCACCTTCCCAAGGCGCGCTTGACACTCCTTTTGCCCTCTCCTATCTTGCGGGGCTGGCCTGGCAGCGGCCAATTCGCTGCCGGCCACGGGCATCAACGCATAGAATCAAGCTGGATCGAAAGGAGCTGTTGTCATGGCACTGAAGGTGGGCATCAACGGATTTGGCCGCATCGGCCGCCTGGTTTTGCGAGCGGGCATCAAGAACCCCAACATCGAATTTGTCGGCGTCAACGATCTGTTCCCCCCGGACAATCTCGCCTATCTGCTCAAGCACGACTCGACCCACGGCAGATACAAAGGCACTGTCGAGGCCAGGGAAAACGGCATCGTCGTCGATGGCAAAATGATCCCCACGACCGCCATCAGGAATCCGGCCGAGCTTCCCTGGGGCAAGCTGGGCGCGGATTACGTCGTCGAATCCACCGGCCTGTTCACCGACTACCCCGGCGCTGAGAACCACCTCAAGGCCGGCGCCAAGCGCGTCATCCTCTCCGCCCCCACCAAGGAGCCCGAGAAAATCCCCACCTACCTGATGGGTGTGAACCACAGCAAGTTCGACCCGTCCAGGGACAAGATCGTCTCCAACGCCTCCTGCACCACCAACTGCCTCGCCCCCATCGCCAAGGTGATCAACGACAATTTCGGCCTGGCCGAAGGCCTGATGACCACGGTGCACGCCGCCACCGCCACTCAACCGACCGTCGATGGTCCCAGCAAGAAGGACTGGCGCGGCGGCCGCGGCGCTTATCAAAACATCATCCCCTCCGCCACGGGCGCTGCCAAAGCCGTCACCCTCGTCCTCCCCGAGCTCAAAGGCAAACTCACCGGCATGGCCTTCCGCGTGCCGACTCCCGATGTCTCCGTGGTTGATCTGACCTTCAAGACCCAGAAAGCCACCACCTACAAGGACATCTGCGCCGCCATGAAGCGCAGCGCTGAGGGCGAGCTGGAAGGCATCCTCGGCTACACCGACGAAGAGGTCGTCTCCACCGACTTCACCGGCGACGCCCGCAGCTCCATCTTCGACGCCGGCGCCGGCATCGAGCTCAACGCCAACTTCTTCAAGGTCGTCGCCTGGTACGACAACGAATGGGGCTACTCCAACCGCGTGATAGATCTCATGCTGGCGATGGCCAAAAAAGACGGGATTCTGCGGTAGGACGGCCATCCTTCCGTTCTCCTGTAGGGTGGGCCTTGCCCCACCGCACCTCCGTAGGTCCGGCCCTGCCAGGCGTTCTTTCCGTTGACACGTTTCTCCACTCCGATTTATCGTGGACTCCACCGCACACAGGAGTTTCCATGCCCGCCGTTAAAGTTGGCATCAATGGCTTCGGCCGAATCGGCCGCAATGTTTTTCGCGCGCTGCTTAAGGATCAGGGCCGATTTGAAGTGGCCGCCATCAACGACCTGGGCGACGCCAAAGCCCTGGCGCTTCTACTCAAATATGACTCGGTTCACGGCCGCTTCCCCGGCGATGTGCGAGCGGATGGCACGAACATCGTCGTGAACGGCCGGCCGATCCCGGTCCTCTCCGAGCGCGCCCCGGCCAAGCTCCCCTGGGGCCGGCTTGGCGTCTCGGTCGTTCTCGAATCCACCGGTGTCTTCACCAAGCGGGAGAGCGAGAAGGGGGGCTATGGCGATCATCTCAAGGCCGGCGCCAAGAAGGTGATCCTTTCCGCCCCCGCCTCGGACAATCCAGACCTCACGGTTGTTCTGGGTGTGAACGACTCCAGGATCACCCCCGCCATGACCACCTTCTCCAACGCCTCCTGCACGACCAACTGCCTGGCGCCGATGGTCAAGGTGCTCCATGAGAAGTTCGGCATCGAGCGCGGCATGATGACCACGGTTCACGCCTATACCAACGACCAGCAGATCCTCGACCTGATTCACAAGGATCCCCGCCGCGCCCGCGCGGCCGCCCTCAACACCATCCCCACCACCACCGGCGCGGCCCGGTCTATCGGCGAAGTTCTCCCCGAATTACAGGGAAAGCTCGACGGCTTGAGCCTTCGCGTCCCCGTCCCCGACGGCAGCTTCACCGACCTCACCGCCATCCTCAAGCGGTCGGTCACCGCCAAAGACATCAATGAAGCCTTCAAGGAATACGCCGGCGGGGCGCTGCACGGCATTCTCGAATACACTGAAGACCCCATCGTCTCCAGCGACATCATCGGCAACCCCGCCTCGTGCATCCTCGACGGCCTCTCGACCATGACCCTCCCCAAGGAAGGGGGCAACATGGTCAAGGTCTGCGGCTGGTACGACAACGAGTGGGGATACTCCAACCGCACCGCCGATCTCATCCACAAGATCGCCGGCATGTAGTTGTTCAATCAGTCTTTCTCTGCCACGCCTGCCACTTGAACGGCATCGGCTTGAATGCGAGGAAGCTGTTGGGCTTCTTCACGTAAAGATCGCTCACTCGCATGATTTTGCTCAGGTAGGCGTCGAGCTGTGGGTTGTTGGATACTCTGCTGAAGCCGATTTGTCCGACGACGCTGTACTTCATGAAATTGGGGATGCTCTTTTCCACCGTGCACTCAATTCCATTCTGCATCAGGATCGTCACTGCCTGCTGGGCCATCTTGTCGTCCGCATACCCTTGAACCAGCACGTAGTTCAGTCCCACGGTCCTTTCCTTTGACCGTGCCGGCGCATTTCCGGCTGGGTTGACCCCGCTGGCGGCCGCGTTGTTCGTTACGTCGGGCGGCTCGGCGTTAAAGTCCACCGCCGCCGGCGCGGGCACGGAGACTCGACGGACATCCGTCAGGTTCGGCCGCGGCGTCTGTCTGCGCAACTCGGAAGTGGTCGTCGGCGCGAGAACCGTCTGCGGATGGTTTGACCACTTTCGGCCGGCGAGGAATACGGTGATGAGCACCGTCGCCAGCGCAAAAGCGCCGATGATGGCCGTCCCATAGCTGACGCGCATGGCGATCTCGCCCGCCTCGCGCTTTACAGCTGCCCCGCTCGGCCGCGGATCATCGTAAATCGGCACGGACTGCGGCTGTGGCACAGGGGCGACATATTCCACCTCGCGCTGCCTCGGCTGCGGCGCTGGCGCCTCGATCACCGGCGCGGCCACCTCCTCCCGCGACACCACCCCCACCAGTGCCGGCGCAGGCTCGGCTTTCGGTCGATTCTTGAACCACATGAACAGGGTGCGAAACACCCCCGGCGGGCGCGGAAGCCGCCGGGATTCCTGTTTGACCATTACTTCAAAAAGCGCAGCGGAGCGTTTTTTCTTGGCCATCCTTGACCTCTCTCGCCGGAATCGGCGGTTATCGGGCGACATCCTTGTCACCCTTGCTCCTGAATAAGGCAGGACCAGCCTGTGATTGGCCGGCGCAAACCGGATAGAGATTACGGTTCAGTCCGCCTCCAGTCAAGCCGATGAGCTAATGAAGGATTTTTCCGCGCAGTCTACCCATCTCCCCCAGTAAGCGCCGGCAGCGGCCAAAACGGGGCGGATCGGGGCGGGAATCCGGGATGTTGGTAATCCGATAACTGTGAGGTGCTCATGCAGCGGCCGATCATGAATCCGATCTTTCCGGATGCCTCCAAGAGCAAGATTAAGCAGAAGGTCCCGCTCTGGAAGCGCATCGTGAACCTTCCCAATACGCTCATTGGCCTGCTGCTGGCGGACATCTTCTTCTGGCGATCCAACCGGCTGCGCATCGAGGAAGGAACCGTCATCGGCCGCGTGTTCCAGGCGACCCTCTATCGCCTGCTGTTTGTCCCGTTGTTCACCGTGCTGGTCGTGCTGGCCATGGTTTACCTGGCCACGCACCCGCCCAAGCCGATGACCACGGCCGATCCGCTCTCGCAGGGCATCTATTATGACCCGATCCAGTTCAAGAGCGCCGACGGCACCGACCTGGAGGGATGGCTGGTTCCCATCATCGACGCCAACCTGATCATCGAGCAGAGGGAGAAGGCGCTGCGGGCCAAGTTCCCGGCAGTGATTCTGGTGCATGATTACGGAAGCAGCCGGCTTCAGATGCTGCCGATCGTGCAGTCGCTGCACGAGGCGGGATATGTGTTACTGGTGCCGACGCTTCGCGGCACGGCCACCTCCAACGGCGCCTCGACCTTCGGCATCAAGGAGGCCGCCGACGTGCAGGGGGCGATCCAACTGCTCAAGAAGCGCAACGGCATCGACTCGACTCGTATTGCGGTGCTGGGGATTGGCACGGGCGCGAACGCGGCGATCATCGCGGCCGGGCATGAGAGAGTGGCCGCGCTGGTGCTCGATCACCCGGTGCGCGATGACGATCAGATCGTTCGCAATTACCTTGGGCCTCCGCCGCCGTGGTCGCACTCGATGAACCACCTGTGCAAATGGACCTTCGAGGTGGCGTTCCGAGTCGATGCGGAAGAGCTCGACCTGGAGCGGCACGCAGTGGCCCTGGCGGCCCAGCCGGTGCTGATGTTCGATACTTCCTCGGCCCCCAACTCCTTCCGCACGCAGGGCAAGGAGGACATCAAGACGTTCCTGGCCAGGTACATTGGCGACAAGCCGAAGATGCCGACGGCCGGGATCGATATGAGGCGGTAGGCGCTCAGCCGACGGCGACGTCGGCAGCGCGATGTTTGACCAGAGCGGTGACGAAGAGATCGGCCGCGGGCTGGCGCCCGCTCCAGGTGTTCCAGAGGACCAGACGCTGACGGTCGGCGGAGAGGGCGACGACCACGTCGGCGGCGGCCGAGAGCGCTTTCATGCCGGCATAGGGACTGACGTACTGGGTGACCAGCTCATCCTCCAAACCAACGCAGAGCACGGGGCCTTCCTCGGTTCCCAGGAGCAATCGGGTGCTTCCCAGCCACGGCAGCAGTGCCGCGGAGGAGACCGCGCCACAGCGGCGCTCCTGGCTGATTACTTCCAATGATCCGCGATCGCGGGTCTGCACGTTGCCATCCTTCAAGACGACGATCACGCGCGCTGCATCGGGGAGGACGGCGATGATCTCCGCGCGCACGTCGGGGCCGGCGGCTTTGGCGGTGATCTTGGGGTCTTGGGCGCTGTCCTCGCGCTGGAGCAACATGAGACGATTGCCGCCGCTGAAGAGGAGGCGGGAGTCATCGAGGATGGCCAAATTCTTGGCGCCGGTTCCGAGGAGGTTGACGGGGCGCATGGCCAGCACGGGGCGATCGGGCTGGCCGATTTTCCAGGCGACAATGCCGGCCTCGGTGTGAGAGGCCCAGAGCTGGTTGTTCCAGATGAGGGCCTGGTTGAAGCCGAGTTGGGAGACGACGGATTGATCGGTGTAGGCATCGGGCGAGGGTTGGGTGGGGTCGAGGTCGAAGAGGCCGGAGCGTGCGCCGACGAGCAGTCGCTTCTCGATGCCGGAGCGCTGGACGCTGCGCAGCGGGCCGAGCGTGGTGGAAAGGGGGATCATCTGAGTTTTGGGCGGACTGGAGCGCGGGTCAACACGAAGCAAGTTGGGGCCGGCGACGGCCCAGACGGATTCGCTGGTCTTCTCCCTGGCGGCCGCCAGCAGGAGGGTCTGGAGCATGGTTCCCTGGTCGGCGGGGCCGAGTTGCCGGAGGACTTCGCCGGGGGAGAGTTGTGGGGCGGCCTGGCGGATGGACTCGAACTGCTTGAGCAGGTCGGTGGCGCGCTGGAAGTGTTCCATCTGGCCGGCAGCGCGTTGTTCGGCCAAACTGCGCTGCATGGCCTCCAGGCGCTGATGCTCGAGGGATGGGCTTTGCACATCCAGGTCGAAGGGGGGCAGGAGCTCGAGGCCGCAGGAGAAGGCAACACGCTGGGCGGCGGTGCGGAGTGCTTCGGTCAGGTCATGCACATTGGTTCCGACGGATTGGACGGCGGGGCGGACTCCGCAGACCTGGGCGATGGCAGCGCGAAGGGCGGGCTGGAAGTGGGCGATGACGGCCTCGGCCCAGATGGAGTTGCCATCGTTGAGGAAGACCTCGGCGAGCATCTGCTGTTCGGCCGGCTCGGGAAGGACCTTGAGGCTACAGCAGAACTCAGCGCGTAGCTCGTGTCCGTCGCCGCTGACGAGTTTTTCCATGATCCACCTGAGGCGCATGGGCGATTTGCGCAGCTCCAGGCGGCCTGCATCGCGTCGGGCGAATTCGCTGTCCTGTAGTGGCATTTTAGGTTTCCCATGAATGGTTCGCAGAGCGAACCCTACTTCGGCGCCGGCATGGTTGATTGTACCGCGTCGTGCGCTTCGGCAGGGATATAAAAGAAGGCGATGGCTAGAATCGCGTAGAGGCCCAGGAGGAGAGCGCCTTCGAACCAGTTGCTCTCCCCGTTGATTCCCAGCACCACGACAATTCCCACTGTCAGCACGATGGCGACGACTTCCATGGGGCTGAAGATGAGGTCCATGAATTTGGAGTGGCCGATTCCCAGGGAGACGAAGGCGGCGGAGAGGAGGACCATGAGGGGGGTGACGAAGAGGGCGATCTGGAGACTGCTCTGATAGGCGATGGTCATGGCGGTGTCCATGTCGTCGCGATGGGCGAGGAGAAGGGCGGTGGAATGCTCGGCGGCGTTGCCGATGATGGCCAGGAGGATGACACCGACGAAGACGTGGCTCCAGCCGAGGCGGGCGGCGACTTTTTCGGCCGATCCGACGAGGAGCTCGGCGACGAGGGCGATGCCGACGGAGGCGATGAGGAGCATGAGGATGCTCTTCTTGACGGACCATTGTTCGCCGAGGCCCTGTGGATCCTCGGGAGTTTCGGCGGGCCTGGGCGAGAAGATGTGGGCGTGGGTGCGGAGGGTGAAGAGGAGGCCGAGGGCGTAGATGATGAGGAGGATGAGGCTGGTGAGCATGGAGACCTTGCGCTCGTGCTCGTGGATCTGGACGTCGTGCATGCGTTCGGCGGTGAAGTGGAAGATGGCGGGGAAGAGCATGGCGGCGGTGGCGAGGGCGAGGAGGCCGGAGTTGACCTCGGCCGAGGAACGGCTGAAGACCTGTTTTTCGCGTTTCCATCCGCCGACGACCATGGCAGCGCCGGCGACGAGGAGGAGGTTGCCGAGGATGGAGCCTGTGAGGGAGGCCTTGACGATCTCCGTCAGCCCTTGGGTGAGGGCGATGATGGCGATGATCAATTCGGCCGCGTTGCCGAAGGTGGCGTTGAGCAGGCCGCCCCATGTGGGCCCGGTTTTGTCAGAGAGGTGTTCGGTCGCCTGGCCCATGAGGTGAGCCAGGGGAATCACACCCAGTGCCGCGAGGGAGAAGGTGGCCAGGGGCTCCCAGGGCTTGCCCTTGCCCAGCCAGAGGTGCATGAGGAAGGCAAGGGGGATGGCCAGGTAGCCGAGGATGTTGATCTTGTGCATGGGGGGATTGTGAAGTGGGGGAGGGAGGTTGGCAATTGGGTTGGGAGGGGGGCGGTGAAATGGGTTCGTTTTGTGGGGGAGAGTTGATAGTGGGTAGTTGATAGTTGATAGCGGGAGAAATGGGTTCGTTTTGAACTTTGTTGGTTGTTTGTGGTTGGTGGTTTGTGGTGGGTGGTTCTTCTTCGTAGGTTCGGGGGTGGGCTTCGCGGTATTCCTGGAGGGTGCGGAGTTCCTTGGTGCAGAGGAGGAGGGAGCGTTGGAGGTGGGATTCGTAGCGTTTGAGGCGGTGGAAGGGGTTGGTTTTGTCGTCCTGGTTCATGAA
>DASYUA010000282.1:0-5799 GCA_036001665.1 Tepidisphaeraceae bacterium | reverse complement strand
AAGAATCTATTTGATTCTCTCGCGGCCGGGGAATCGCTGGAGCAGTTCCTGGACGATTTTGAAGGGGTCGGCCGGGAGCAGGCCGAGGCGGTGCTGGATTTGGCGGGAACTCATTTGCTGGCGGAGCTGCCGCGGCCATGAGAATCCTGCTTGATCACTGTGTGCCCAGAAGATTGCGAACGCTTCTGGCGGGACAGGAAGTGAAAACCGCTCGACAATTGGGATGGGACCAGCTGAAAAATGGGGAGCTGATTGCGAAGGCCGCGGCTCAATTCGATGTGTTTCTGACGATAGACAAGAAGCTCCAGTTTGAATTAAACCTCGCCACGCTTCCGATCGCCATCGTCATTCTCGACTCGCCTTCGAATGCGTTTGCAGAACTGGTGGCGTTCGGGCCGCATCTACAATCGCTCTTGAGCAATCCGCTGGCGCGGGCACTGCACGTGATCAGAACGGATGGGCGGGTTGATCGCCTTTGAAGCAAGTCCCTTTACAGTCTTAACTCCAAAATCGCCGTCGCGGCGGCGACTCTCACGTCAGGGTCGGAATCTTTCAACAGCGGAGCCAGCGTGTCTTGCGAATCGGTGCGGGCGATAGCGCCCAATGCCAGTGCAGCGAGATATCGCTGGCGGGCGTCGGAGCTGTGGGTGGTATCGCGGGCGAGAACGTAGGCTTCATCCGAGCCGATCATTCCCAGGGCCCGGCCGGCGACGAGTTTTACTTCGAGATAGTCTGATTCCAGGCCGGCGCGGATGTGTTCCCTGATCCGCGAGTCGTTGGGCGCGGCAAGACCGAGCAGGCCGACCATGGCGTGGGCCGGATGGCCGCTGAGACTGGCGGCGACGAGAGTCTTGAGGCCTTCTTCATCGCCGAGTCTCCAAAGTGCTTCGGCCGCCTGGAGGCGGACTTCGATGGCGCGGTCCCGCAGAGCGAGGCGGAGAATATTGATGGCGCTCTTTTCGCCCAATCGGCCGAGTGCAAACGCGGCGGTGGCGCGGACGTTGGGATCGGGACTTTTGAGGGCATTTTCCAGGCCGACGCTGTAGCGGTAATCGCCCAGGCGATGCAGGGCGAAGATCGCGCCGATCTGGGCGTTGGCGTCGGGATCGTTGATCATTTTGATGAGCAGCGGCTGCGCGCCGTCGAGGCGAAGCTCGCCGGTGGCCATGGCGGCGGCGTAACGCACGATGCCTTCTTTGTCTTGCAGCGCTTTGAGAATCTGCGTGCGTGCGCCGGAGGCGAGTGCTTCGCGGGCGGCCTCGACGCCGTGGGTGCGGATGACCGGGTCATCGGACGCCAGGGCGGCGTTGATTTGGTCGCGGGCGCTGGCGCGGAGGGATTCATTTAATGGGACATTGACGCGCGGCGGAGGTGGCGGAACCGGGGGCTCATCGCGGCGCTTGGCGCTGGGACTGCCGCTCCGGGCTGGTCCAGCGCAGCCGGAGGCGACGAGGGCGAGAAGAATTGTGCTGAAGATCAGTTTCATTGCGGCTCCTTGGAGTCTGGGTTTGGGGAGTCTGGGCTTTGGCATCGGCTTGGGCGAATTGGCGCCGGCCAGCGGCGGATTACGGCCGAAAAGTATGTACATCGACAAAGCGAGGCCTAGATGAATGGGAAGACAAAGGGCGATGATCGGCCCGTTGACCTGATAAAATCCCGGAAGGACCTGAAGAATAAGACCCAAAAAGCTGGTGAGCAAGGCGGCGGCCGAGAAAAAGAGGGCGGAGCGGACGGCCCAGCGCCTCCCAAATATTGCAACCGGCGCAAGCAGCACCAACGGCACCGATAAGGGGCTCATCTGGAGGATGTTTTCGTTCCAATAAACCGACCAGTGCTGAGTGGTGAATGCCCAGCAGAGGAAGCAACCAGCGAAGGCGGCCAGGAGGCACCACAGGAATGAAAGGATCGCAAACGACCACCGGAAAACCCGCCGCGACCTGCTCCGATACGTCAGACCAACCAGCAAGGCTCCAAAAACGGTGCTCGTGAGCAAAAACCAGATCGTCCATCGCGGCGGCTCCGCCCGTTCCGGCGGCTGGGTGCTGCGATAGATGAGTTTTTCGTTTTTGACCAGAGGCAGGGGCGTGGAATTGCCGTCACGAACCGTCACACCCCGCAGGTGCTTCATCAACTCCAGAGGAAGAAAGGATTCGTCCGACGCATTGATCGGCCTGTCCACGTTGTGGCCGAGGATGAACAGCATCGAGGTGTAAACCGGGATGCTGTAGGCCGAGATTCGCTGGCTGTGCCATCGATAGGTCGTCGGCGTCGGGATTTTCGCCAACTGCGGCCGAAGCTGGCCATCCAGGGCCTGATCCAGCGCATCGCGGACTTTCGTGGAGCAATTGGCGGTGTAATAGTTGTAAAGATACTTCTGCCTGTTCTGCTGACGCAGCAGGTCGAAGAGGCGGATTTTCTGGGGGTCGCTGAGGTTCAACTCCTGAACCCAGACCGAGCGGTCATCATTGATATATCCCTGTAGCAATTTCGCTCCGTCGTATGCCTCCTGCGTGTACATCATCCGGCCTTCGATGAAGCGGGAGAGAAAATCCTCATCGAACTCGAAAACGCCATAGTTGTAGGCGTCGCTTTGGCCGGTTCGGTTATCGATGATCACCAGCGCATTATGCCCAAACCACTCATAAATCGGCCTGCCGGGACCGATGGTCATGAGCTGAATGGTCAAATCCGACGCCGCGGGGGGGCCTGGCTGCGTCAATGGAGCCTGGGCGGCCGATAGAGAGGGGAGAAGTACAGCTAAAATGGCCGGGGCGGCCGGCCAGAAGCAGCGGAGCATGGGTAATCCGTAGGGCATGTTCTGGCATGCCGTGGGCGTAGATACTTAGGCCGCGGGCGGATTCAGTCAAGCCGGCCACAACAGCCAGCGGCGGCGGGTGTTATATGCGACTTGAACGGGCCTCGCGCCCCAGCGTATAGTATGTTGTAGAAATACTGTAGTTATCGGGGATCAAGGAGTTGCATCATGGCGATCGTACTTTCAGAGGCCGCGGCGAAGGAGATCAAGAACATCATCAAGGAGCAGGGTCTCCCGCAGGAACAGACGCGGCTGCGCGTGGGCGTCAAGGGTGGGGGATGCAGCGGCTTCAGCTACATGCTCGACCTGACCGAGGAGCAGAAGGGCGAAGCCGATGAGGAGATGGAAGTGCATGGCGTGAAGATCCTCTGCGATATGAAGTCCTACCTCTACCTCAACGGCACCGAGATCGATTTTAAGGATGAAGTGATGGCCCGCGGGTTTGTGTTCAAGAATCCCAATGCCACCAGCTCCTGTGGATGCGGGAGCAGCTTCTCGGCCTGACCGAAATCAACGGATAAGAAACTCTGGAGCCCCGGATGCGCATCCGGGGTTCTTTTTCGCCCGGATTTTCGTCCGGATTTCCGTCTGATAACCCACCGGCTTCATTCCCCAATTCACGTCGCGACGATAGATGAGGCATGACGAGCGGCGCGGTGTTGCTTCCCCTGGGTGGAAAGACTGCGCACGCGCTGCGCAAACGGCTGTGGCTGGGGGCGGGGGCGATCAGTGTTTTTGTGATCACACTGGCCATCGGCAACAGTGTCATCGATCGCCAGAATGCCGTCACGGCCGATGCGGTGGGGCACGATTTTCTCGCCTTCTACACGGCCGGCCATTTTCTGCGCGAGGGATGGGCCGGAAGAATGTATGACCTGGAGGCGGTGCGGCGCTTTCAGGAGGAAGTGGGGGAGGCCAACCACCTGGAATTGAAAAAACAGTCCTTCGGGCCGTTCTGGAACCCGCCATTCTACGCGTGGCTGTTCGTGCCGCTGGCGGGATTGCCGTTTCGGACGGCATTGGTGGTTTGGTGGGGCTTCAATCTAGTTTGTCTGGCCGGGGCGATGATTCTGCTTTGCCGCATGCTGCCGGAAGCGTGTGATTGGCGCATCGCGGGGCTGGTCCCGGCAATTCTGCTCAATTCCCTGCCCTTTCATCAGGCCCTCAATCACGGGCAAAACACGTTCACATCGCTGCTGATCCTGGCCATCGTCGTCTGGTTCTGGCGCAAGGCGGCGGGGGCCCGCGGGGGATGGAATGCGCTTTGGGCGGGGATGAGTTGCGGCCTGCTCTTTTACAAACCACAACTCGGCGCGGCGGTGGCGATCGTTCTCGTGCTGCATCTGGGCTGGAAGGCACTGCTGGGAGCGGGGATCACATCTCTGGCGTTACTGGCGGTGACGGTGATCTCGATGCCGGGAATTGTCGCGATTTATCTGGCCAAAATGCCCGGAAATCTCGCGTGGATGCAGGAGGCCAATTCATATTTGTGGGAGCGGCACGTCACGTTCAAGGCGTTCTGGCGGCTGCTTTTTCAGGGACATGCACTTGGACAGACCTGGCTGCTCGTGAAGATCCTCTGGATTCTGTCGGCGGGGGGCATCGGTGCTGCGTTGGCGCTGGCGGTTTATCAGAGTTGCAAATGGGCCCGCCACAACCCCGATTCATCGCACTGCGCCGCCGGCCGGCTCATTTCCGCCACCATTGTCACCATGCCTTTGCTCATGCCGTTTTATTTCGACTATGATCTGCTTTTGTTGTCGGTGGCGGCGGTCTTGTTCGCCGCGGAAATCGCCGGCCAGCAACGAGAGATGGACCGGGCGGATCGATGGCTGATGCGGGCCTGGATCGTGCTGTTTATCGTGATGTTTTTCAATGCATCCATCTCCGGAGTCTTGCGGGTACACTTGGCGGTGATTCCGCTGACGGTGGTGGCGCTGATGCACATTCGGCGGGCGCGGCGCGTCTATGACATGGCCGCAAATCTCGCGGAAGCGCGGCCAATGGCGGTGGCGGCATGAAACAGAAGGAGATCGAATGAAGCTGAATTTCTGGCAGTGGATCGGTGTCGCGCTCCTGGTGCTGTGCGTCGGCCTGTACTTTTATGAGCGCAACAAGGGCAAAGGCACGCCTTCATCCCAGCCGGCATCCAGGCCAGCGGGGCAGTATT
Organism: Tepidisphaeraceae bacterium; assembly: GCA_036001665.1. GTDB lineage: Bacteria > Planctomycetota > Phycisphaerae > Tepidisphaerales > Tepidisphaeraceae > JBGPEF01. The sequence continues at coordinate 814 of DASYUA010000282.1, read as the reverse complement.
AGAGCTTCGATGAACCGCTGATTGGCGGAGGACGCGGAGGAATCCGCGTTTTTTTGTTTCATGGCCGAGCAAAGCTCATTGCGGCGGGACATCGTCAGCGCATATCTGGCGTCGGGGGCGAAGATTGGGAGCTGGGTGGTTGTTTCGGCGATGGTGTATCGATTGGGGTGGCATGCACAATTCGGACTCTTGGCGCTCATTCGAGGCACGCTGGGGATCTTGAACTATGTCTCGGTGGGAATCGTTTCCGCGCTGGTGCGGATGATTGCGGAGACACATTCGCAGCCGCAGGAGGTGACAGCCGCCACAACCGGGCGAGTGCTCTCGTATTATGCGCCCGCGAAGCAAAGCAGGGTCGCTGTCTTATACTCCAATGCCATAACTTGGACGGCACTTTTCGCGACGATCGCGACCTTCTTCCTGATCGGATATGCCTTTTTCTTTGAGGAGTTCCACAGGGTCCCTGTCTCGCTCAGCGGGTGGAGCGTGGCATACACCGTTCTATTCCTGGGACTGGGACTCCTGATTCGCTTGATTAGTGATGCACCTGGTGCGGTTCTCCAGACCACGGGAAGAATTGCGTACGACAACAGGCTGCTGATTGAAGCCGAGCTGCTGTGGGTAGTGGCGACCTGGGGCTTGTTTGAAAGCAAGGTATGGAATCAGCAAATTATGGTGCATGCGGCAATGGGTTTTTTAATTGCCAGCCTATTTCTAATAATCCGACGGCTGATCGGGGCCTCTCTAGCGGCTGGCATACCGCGCATCAGATTAGATGAAACGATCACACGACCATTGTTGAGAATGGGTGCGC
>DASYUA010000281.1:0-7784 GCA_036001665.1 Tepidisphaeraceae bacterium | reverse complement strand
GAAGGAATTTGAGGGGAAGTGGAAGAAGATCATTGATGGGATAGGTGGTCCAGAGGTGAGATAACTGGCTGCTGGCAGTAGGGGATGTTGGGGTTTAGAGTGCGGGGATGGCGCATCTGATTCGTGGCGCGGTTGAATCGGATCGTGACGTGGCAGCGCGATTGTTGATAGCGCAGCTGGTGGAGCACCATCTTCCAGCGGATCCGCAGGGGGTTGCGCGGGGGATTGAGCTGGCGATGAAAAGCGCATCGGCGTGGTTGCTGCTGGCGTTTTCGGGGGAGGAGGCGGTGGGGGTTTTTCTGGCGAATGAGATTGTGAGCGTGGAGAAGTCGGGGAGAGTGCTTTGGGTGGAGGAGCTTTATGTGGTTCCATCCGCGCGGCGACAGGGGGTGGCGCGGGCGATGCTGGAATATGTGAGGGAGGAGGCGCGGAAAAAGGGGATTGTGGCTGTGGAGCTGGAGGTGGTGCCGACGCAGGAGGCGGCGTTTGCGCTGTATCGTTCGATGGGGTTTGTGGATGTGGATCGGACGAGGATGAGCTGGGGGATGTGATTTGAGATTGATTCGGCGAATGTCAGCGATAAACGTCTTTGCGATGGCGCACTCGCTGAATTTCGATCACCTTGGTGTCCAGCACCGTGTAAATGACACGATAGTCGCCGATGCGGATGCGATAGGAGTGCTCGGAGCCGGCCAGCTTCTGCGACCCGTGGGGGAATGGCTCATCGGCCAGCTTTTCAACGACCGCGACGACTCTTGCCACTTCATGGGGTGGCAGGGCGCGCAAATCTTTTTTTGTGGAGCTGCGCCAATGGATGTTAAAGGATGCCATCGCGCTTGAGTTCTTCGACGAACTGTTGATGTGGTATTGTGGGCTCGTCGCGGCGCTCGGCGACGACGGCGAGATCGTCCAGATCTTCGAGAAGCTCCTGGTAATCGGAGATCGGCAGGACCACCGCGGTGCGCTCGCCGCGCTCGTCAGTGAGATATTGAACAGGCTTGCTCATCAACTGAACTTTAGCTTTCAAGTGACCCTCTGTCGAGTTGTGTCCGGTAATAGCCTGTTTTGGGCCCCGGTTGGGACGACTGGAAGACTTTTTTTGTTAGGATCACGTCCATGCTCAAATCACGACGAAGTTTTTTGAAGACGGCTGGCGCGGGAGCGGTGGCGGGAACGGTGATTGGTTGCGCGGCCGACGGGCGGCAGGGGGAGAAGGGGTCGAGGCGCGCGGTGACCCAGGAGGAGCTGGGACGAGTCTTGGATGCGCCGGTTTTGAATACCAAGTTCTTGAGGGAGCCGGTGATTGTCGAGTCGGTGGAGCTGTTGCGGAATGGGAAGACGTTTTTGCTGAGGACAAGATCGAAGGCCGGGGTCGAGGCGATTTCGGTGCCGAATTCATCGCGGATGGAGATGCTCTATCCGCTGTTTGTCAGCTCGATCATGCCATTTTTTGTGGGGAAGGATGCGCGGGAGCTGGAAAAGCATCTGTGGGAGGTTTTTCGATATCGCGACAACTACAAATATCAGGGGCTGGCGCTGTGGTGCGGGGTGGCGGCGATGGAGATGGCGCTGCTGGAACTGATGGCGCAGACGGCAAAGCGGCCGATGGCGGATTTTTTTGGCGGGGCGATCAAACGCGATATTCCCATCTATACGGCCAGCGGCGTTCGCGGAAACACGCCTGAGGCGGAGATAGAGCATCTGCAAAAGCTTGTCGCCGAGTCGGGGGCAAAGGCGCTGAAATACCGCCTGGGTGGGCGGATGAACCGCAATGTGGATTCGCTGCCGGGAAGGAGCGAGGCGCTGATTCCGCTGGTGAGGAAAACTTTTGGCGATGGGATGACGTTGTATGCGGATTCGAACAGCTCGTATGACGTGAAGAATTCGATTCGCATCGGAAAGATGATGGAAGAACATGGGTACGGGTTTTTTGAGGAGCCGGTGGAGTTTGATCGGATCTGGGAGTGCAAGGAGGTGGCCGATGCACTGACGATTCCGATTGCGCTGGGGGAGCAGGAGTTTTCGGAGCGGCGGTTTGCGTGGTGCATCGGGAATCGGGCGTGCGATATCGTGCAGCCGGATTTGCATTATTACGGGGGATTGATTCGATCCTCGAGAGTGGCGCGGATGGCGGCGGCGGCCGGGATGGCGGTGGTGCCGCACATGTCGGGGGGATCGCTGGGATATCTGGAGGTGGTGCATTTTGCTTCGTGGACGCCAAATATTGGGCCGTTTCAGGAGTTCAAGGGGAACGCGGACATACCGGTGGAGTGTGAGACGTCGTCGTTGAAAGCGGAGAAGGGGATGGTGAGGTGTCCGAGCGGGGTGGGGTTTGGGGTGAAGGTGGATCCGGAGTTTTTGGGGAAGGCGAGGCGTGTGGAGATTTGAGGGAACAGAAGAAGAGGATTAAACACGAAGGCTCGAAGACACGAAGGCGCGCCTGGTCGGGGATGCGAATTGGGAGGGTGGGGATAACGTTTACTTTTTTTATTTGCGATTTTTGATTTGAGACATCGTGTCGGTACAACCTGCGGGAGAGTCGTCGGTAAGGGAGAACTAGAAAGGAACTACTATGCTCAGCGCGCGAATTGGTGGTGTGGCGGTGGGTTTGTTGTTGCTGGTGAGCGGGATCGTAGCGGCGGCGGAGAATAATACTCTCACCGATGAGGAGAAGAAGGCCGGATGGAGGTTGCTGTTTGATGGGAAGACGACCGACGGCTGGCGCGGGTACAAGATGGAGAAGATGCCGCCGGGGTGGAAGGTGATTGATGGGGCGCTGGTGCGGGTGCAGGGCGGTGAGGGAGGGAAGGGGGCGGGTGGAGGGGATGATGTGATCACCGTGGATCAGTTTGAGAATTTTGAGTTCAAGGTGGATTGGAAGATCGTGGACAAGGCGGGGAACAGCGGGATTGTCATTCGCGCGTCGGAGGATGGGGTGACGTCATGGCACACCGGGCCGGAATGCCAGATTCTCGATAATCCGGCCTATCCGGGGCGGAGCGTGAAGGAGTTGGCCGGGGCGTGCTATGACCTGTATGCGCCGGCCAAGGATGTTTATCGGGGATTGGGGCAGTGGAATGAGGCGAGGATCGTGGCCAACGGGCCGCACATCGAGCACTGGCTCAATGGGATGAAGATGGTCGAGTATGAGCTGGGCAGCGAGGACTGGAAGAAGCTGGTGGCCAAGAGCAAATTCAAGGACATGAAATATTTCAAGGCGCCGCCGATGAAGGGGCATATCTGTTTGCAGGACCACACGGCGCGGCTGGAGTTTAGGAATATCAAGATAAGGGTGATTGGCGAGCAGGGGCAGAAGTAGTCGCATCGGCGCGCGGTGGGCGCGGCGAGGAAGATTGCTTGCAAGATGGGGTGGGCTTGGGACAATTACTGACCGTCCGCCCGGACGACGGCGCGGACGAATGGGCATTACCAGAACATCCTGCCAGAGAGAGAGCTTCCTATGGGATATTTGGACACCGCGGGCAAGTTCGAGGGGGAGATCAAGCGCGGCATGCTCAGCTCGCGCTCCAAACGGCTTGACGCACTGGTGTCGGCCGTCAATCTTTACGTTCAGCAACCCGACGGGGGGAAGCTGGAGGATGTCGAGAAAAAGCTGGAGGAGTGGAAGCGGCAGGACCCCAAGGAATTCGCCGACCGCGGGTCCAAGACGGAGACGCAGCTTCGCTATGAGATTGCCCACCAGGGAGTGCAGTATTGGGGCAAGGGCTCGCCGCGCATCATGGATGCGGCCTCGCATCCGCGCTATCAGCCGGGGCTGTGGAACGATGGTTCGGTCATCCAGTTCTCGACCAACTGCTACGCCTACGCCTGCAATGACCCCCGCAACCACAAGGCGCTGGAGAAGCCGCAGCCGGGGGATTTTGGCAAGGCGCCGGTGCAGGCGATGACCGATTCCTCCGTGCGCTATGCCGTCATGCGCGATGACGTGATGCGCAACGCCATGCAATTGCAGCGGCTGGTCCCGCTGGTGCGGCTGCGGAATGATCCGGTGCCGGCGCACGTGACGAACGTGCCGGGCTATTACCTGATCGCGCTGGTCACAGCGCCCAATGCGGACTATCACTGGCTGCGGCAGGATGCGGATGGCATGTGGAGCCACAAGCCCGGCTGGGACCGGGCTACCAACCGTGACAGCGACGGCGCCCTGATCTTCGATCCGCGGGAAGCGGCCTTGCGCGTGCCGGTGGGAATTGACCGGCTCGCCAACCAGTACATTTACGCCGACTACCACTTCACCACGTTCTACTTTGCCCCCAAAGGCGGCGTGCGAACCGGCGACCTGGGAACCCAGCGGCTGCATCAGCGCCGGGCAAGTTTCTGAGGACCGATCGACTGGCGGTGCTCTTCATTTGGCGGTGCTGGTGGCCGCCGATGCGCCGCGCTGCGCTACGGGTTTGAGCACGCCGGCTTCGTCGCGCTCGCGATTTTCTTCCGGGACCGATGAGGATGGATCGAGACTGACGCCGCCGGCCGTCAGGGAACCGGCCGCGTAGTTGACAATGGTGTCGCAGGTGCGGGGAATGGGGATGGATTTCGGAGTGTAGTTGGCGGGGTTGAGGAGCCAGCTCGTGTCCCAATTGGCGCGCTGGGCGAGTTTGTCTTTTTGAATCAGGGATGCGAGGAGCGAGAGGTCGGCGATGTTTTGGAGATCGGCGTAGATGGGGACGGCGGCGGCGAGGGCGGGGATGTTTTTGTTCACATTGGCGGTCCAGGCTTTGGCTCTTTCGGTGGCGCCTTTGGTGTCGAAGGGGATTGCGCCGGCCTGGAGCTTGAGGCGCGGGCCGCGGATTTCGTAGGCGGTGTTGTCGGGGGAAACCAGAAGCTTGTCGTAATTCACTTCAAACCAGAAGCCGTTGCCGGCGGGGCGGGAGTTGTCGATGGGGTGGCCGATGCCGGCGAGGGGGAAAGGATCGACGACGGTGGTATAGCGCTTGAGGTGATAGTCGGCGGCGACGCAGATGAAGGCGAGGCGCGAGTCGGGAGGCGCGCCAAAGAGGCGGACCTGCTGCGGGCCCATTTCACGGGCCATTTCGCGGGCGAGCAGGGCGCGGTCGGAGGAGCCGACACGTTGGAGGACGGCCTGGGCGCGATCGACGGCGTTGGGGGGAGGATCGATGGAACAGCCGAAGGGTTTGCGGGCATCGGGGCCGGATGCGCGGCGGAGGGCGGTGATCAGGTCGTCGAGCTGGAGGATTGGCCGGCCGGTGAGCTTGCCGCGGGGCTGCATGGGGTTTGAGGCGTCGATCTCCTCGGCCGGGCCGGCGATGAGGAGGTCTTTCTCGTCGGGGTAGAGGAGGATGTAGCGGATTTGGGTGAGGCCCTGGAGATATTTCAGTTCGTTGGGGAGGGGTTTGTTGGATTCTATGGCATTGCGCAAGTCGGTGGAGAGTTTGACAAGGGAGACGAATTTAAGGCGCTTATCGGCGTCGGCCGGGGCTTCTTTTGAGGGGCGGCGGGATCTGATTTTGGCCAGCTCGGAGTTGGCATCCTTCTGGCGAAATTCGATAGCGCCGTCGGGGTTGACGGAGATGCCGAAGATCTGGTTGTTGTTGCCGCCGTCGTTTTGGGCGAGGGCGAGGGAGGGGAGGAGGGCCAGGATTATTAGTGCGATGCTGAGTATTGGTCTGGTGTGGATCATGGGTCGGAACTCCTGATGACCCCCCTGCCGCTCTGGAGGAATCTTACCAAGTCGCAAGAGAATAATGGCCGGAACTTCGGTGTGCGGGACGAGTGGAGACGCGGCCGATTGAGGGCGGCGAGCGGCGGGGAGGGGGGAATGGCTTGGTTTTGCGTAGGGGAGAGTGGGAGCTGGAATAAAAAGATAGCGTGGAAGGTGAAATCGATAAGAGGTGGAGGGAGCGGGAGTTGTGATTCTGGGAGCTTTAAAGACCAGGTCCAGAATGTGTCCCGAATAGGTCCCATTTAGGTCCCGATTAGGTCCCGGATGTGTCCGGGTGCGTGGGAGGGGAAGAATGGATGAGGAGGAGCGGGAATGGGCGCGGAGCGTCCGGGTTGAGGCGCGAGGGGAGTGATCGGGTTGTGGCATAACATACCTCCTCTATATATACCCCCTTTGTTGCGCGGATGGATTGGGAGATTTGAGGGTTGGCGCAACGAGATTCGCGCAGGGGTAAGGAAAGTCGCGGAAAAAAAATTTGATTTTGTCCGAGGGCGCAACGGTGGGGAACTTCGTATCGGGGTTTTGGCGCTGTGGGGGAGGAGGAGGTGGAGGAAAATGGCAGGAGGTGTGCAGAGCACACCCTACAGAGGAGCAGCGATGGCGAAGTATGGAAAGAAGGCGTCGGAGAAGGTTGAGAAGGCGATGCATGAGAAGAAGCGGGGAACGCTCAAGAGCGGGAGATCGGGGAAGAAGGTGAAGAGCAGGAAGCAGGCGATTGCGATTGGGCTGTCGGAGGCGAGGAGGGAGGGGGGGAAGGTGCCGAGGAAGACGGGGAAGAAATGAGCGGGGGGATGTCCGGCGGAGCCAGGACCTACGCGCTTTTCAGCGACCATTGTTTGGCGCGACCAGCGAGCGCGGTAGCGTACAGCGGCCAGTCGTGGAGGGTTGCGGGATCGAAGTCAGCTCCGTTGGGCCAGACGAGGGTATGAACCTCTGGATCGATGCGGACTTGGTTGAAAAGTTGCAAATCAGATAAAGGGCCAAAGAGCTCTCCGGCAAGAAAGGGGCGAAAATCGATCAGTTGCTCTGTCTTGTCGTCAAATTGCACGCGCAGGGTGTAAGGGGCCTCGATCCTGAAAGCGTGAACTCGGTGGATGGGGTGTGTCACAAAATGAGTAATATCACGGGCGAGGCGCCCGTGCCACGTGAAAGGGAGCATTGGCAGCAAGCTGCCAGTGGCACCAGAAAACGCACGACACGCTGAAGCGTGTCCTACATGAGACGGTGCAGTTGTCAGTTTTCAGTGGGCGGGGACAATTGGGGGGTGATTTCGGGTGACGAGTTTGAAGAGAAGACTCCGGAGGAGGAGGGTGCGCTGGCGCCGGTGGAGGATGAGGCGGATGTTGAACATTTTACGTTTACGTTGAGCAAGACGCTGACGCGACGGGTGGATCAATATCTCGTAGATCGCGTCCCCCATCTTTCACGGGCCGGGGTGCAGAGGTTGATTGAGGAGGGGTTGGTCAAAGTAAATGGCAAAGTGATCAAGGCTTCGTATCGGCCGAAGGAGGGGGATGTGGTGGTGATGGTTGCGCCGCCGGAGCCGGTGAATGAGATTGTGCCGGAGAACATTCCGCTGGAGATTCTTTATGAGGATGAGCATTTTCTGGCGCTGAACAAGCAGGCGGATTTGATGGTGCATCCAGCGCGGGGGAAGTGGACGGGGACGCTGGTGAATGGGCTGGTTTATTACGGGCAGAAGTGGAGCTCGGTGAACGGGAATTGGCGGCCGGGGATATTGCATCGGTTGGATCGGAATACGACCGGCATCATGCTGGTGGCCAAGAGCGATGAGGCGCACTGGCGGATCGCGCGGCAGTTTGAGAATCGGACGATTCAGAAGACCTATCTGGCCGTGGTGCATGGGGTGCCGGAGCTGCTGGCGGATGTGATCGACATGCCCATCGGGAGGGATCGATATGTCAGGGAGAAGCAGGCGGTGCGGAAGGAGAGCAACGGGGGCCGGCCGGCGGTAACGAAATATGAGGTGCTGGAGGTGTTTGGGGAGCCGAAGGGGGTGGTTTTGGCGGAGGGGGATTTTGCGGCGGATCGGAACCAGAAGCGGCCGCCGGGACGGTTTGCG
>DASYUA010000280.1:0-16437 GCA_036001665.1 Tepidisphaeraceae bacterium | reverse complement strand
TGTTGGGCTCGACTTCCATGATATTGGGGAAGGGGGAGATGCGGATGAAGTTGGGAGTGGGGGAACTCAGGTTGGTTTGCTGGGCGTAGAGGTGATACTTGGGATCGGGGGCGGAGGGGAGCTTGAGGCTGAGCGGGATGGGGCCGGAGATGTCGCCGAGGAATTTGAGTGCCAATTCCTGGCCGACCATTCCGCCGAGGGGATAGACGGTTTTGGGGCGGGGGAAGGCGCCGACGTGAAGGCGATAGACGCACTTGTTGTCGCCGCCGTATGCGGCTTCGCGGAGTTGGATGATGTAGGTCCCATCCTTGGGGGCGATGAGGGAGACGACGGGATCCTGGAGGCCGAGGGAGCTGTCGTCGGAGGCGGCCAGCTCGAAGCGATTCATGTCCATGATCGCGACGTAGGGGTCGAAAAGGGTCATGCCGAGACGAATGCCTTCAACTTCGGCGGTGATGCGCTGGCCTTTTTTGAGCTGGACAGAGAAGTAGTCGATGTCCTCGTTTTCGATGACGCCGGCGATGGTGTTGTTGAGAGGGATGGGCTGGGGTTGTTTGAAGTCGGAGTTGGGTTCTTTTTCCTGGACGACGGGATAGGGGCCGACGTTGAAGGTGCGGAGCTCGGAGATTCCGGTGGCGGTGCGGAGGCGGAGGGTGTGTTCGCCGAGGGCGGTGTCGGGGATTTTGAAGGTGGCTTTGACGTGGGTGTCATCGACGGGGGTGAGTTTGGTGACGGTGATGGAGGAGTCGTAGAAGAGGATTTCCCTGGCATCGGAGAGGCGAGCACCTTCAAGGGTGATTTCGGTTTCGGTGCCTTTTTGGGCGGCGGGGGGGTTGAGGCGGGAGAGAGCGGGGGAGGCGGCGTGGAGAGTGGAGGCGAGGAGGGCGGCGAGGGCGAAGGATGGTGCGGCGAGCCGCACCCTACGGGGGAAGGAACCAAAGGTAGAAGTCTTGGGCATTTTCCAGCCTCTGTTGCTGCGGTGCGGTTGCATATGGATCAGGCGAGCAGGTCTTCGACGACTTTTCCTCCGCGGACGATGTCGATCGGGCGGCCGCCGGGGGCGAGGAGTTTCTTTTCGGGGTTGATGCCGAGGCAGTGGAAGATGGTGGCGGACATATCTTCGACGGAGAGGGGGTTGCTGTCGGGTTCAGCGCCGGTGGCATCGGAGGAGCCGTAGATGGAGCCGCGTTTGATGCCGCCGCCGGCGAGGACGATGCTGAAGACCTTGGGCCAGTGGTCGCGGCCTTCATCCTTATTCACCTTTGGGGTGCGGCCGAATTCGGTGGAGACCATGATCAGGGTGGAGTCGAGCATCTTGCGATCTTCGAGGTCGTTGATGAGGGCGGCGAGGGCTTTGTCGAACGAGGGCATCTGGCCCTGCATGGCCTTGGAGATTCCGGTGTGATGATCCCAGCCGCCGTAGGTCATGGAGACGAAGCGGACGCCGGCCTCGACGAGGCGGCGGGCCATGAGCATGCGCTGGCCGGCGGAGTTTTGGCCGTATTTTTCCTTGAGGGCGTCGGGCTCGGCCGCGAGGTTGAAGGCTTCGCGGGCTTCCTTGGAGCTGATCATGGCGTAGGCGCGTTGATAGAAAGTATCCATGGCGGCGAGGGCGTCGGATTTTTCGAGTTTGCGGAAATGGTTATCGACGGCGGAGAGGAGATCTTTGCGCTTGTCGAAACGGCGGTAATCGACTCCGTTGGGGAGGGCGAGGTCGCGGACGGAGAAGCCCTTGTTGGCCGGATCAGCGCCGAGGCTGAAGGGGCCGTAGGCGGAGGAGAGGAAGCCGGAGCCTGCGTATTCGTTGGCGATGGTGGGGATGGCAACGTAGGGGGGCATGTTGTTGCGGGGGCCGTATTCGTGGGAGACGACGGAGCCGAAGCTGGGGTATTGGATGGCGGGGCTGGGGCGATAGCCGGTGAACATGTTGTGGGTGCCGCGTTCGTGGGCGGCCTCGCCGTGGGTCATGGAGCGGCAGACAGTGATTTTGTCGGCGACCTTGGCGCAGTCTTTCATGAGCTCGGAGAAGACTTCGCCTTCGAGGTTGGTCTTGACGGTGCCCATGGGGCCCTTGGATTCGATGGGGGCATCGGGCTTGGGATCGAAGGATTCGTGGGCGGACATGCCGCCGGGGAGGAAGATGTGAATGAGCGACTGCGCGGTCGCTTTCATCTGGCTGCCGCCCTTGATGGCGTTGGCGCCGGCGCGGGCGCTGAGATAATTGCCCAGCGAGAGGCCTAATCCGCCGACGAGGCCGACGAACAGGAATTCGCGGCGCGAGCTGGGGCGGACATGGCGGGGGTCGTCACAGAATGAGCCGTCTGGAGCATTCGTAAGCATCTGCATCTTCCTTAAATGAGCCAACTTATCGCGTCTACATCCGAGAGGACGCGGGTCAGAATAATGTACCACATCTGTTGGGGCGTGTTGTGTGGAAATTGGATGAAGAAAGGGGGCGGGCGGGGTGAGCAAGATTGAGTCAATGAATCAGCGGATCATTGAGTCATTGCAAGGAGTTAGAGGGGTCCACGAAGCGTTTGGTGAGGTTCTGGTAGGCGTCGATGCGGCGGTCGCGGAGGAAGGGCCAGTGGGTCCGAGAAAACTCGACTTTTTCGAGGTCCGCGGGGACTACGAGGACTTCTTCTTTTGAGGAGGAGGCGCGTTTGAGGATTTGGCCGTTGGGGGCGCAGACGAAGGATTGGCCCCAGAATTCGATGCCTTCCTTGTTGACGGGTTTGCCTTTGGGGTCGGCGATGATTTCGTGGCCGATGCGATTGGGGGCGCAGACGAAGCAGCCGTTGGCGATGGCGTGGGCGCGCTGGATGGTTTCCCAGGAGTCGTGCTGGGCTGCGCCGTATTCCTTTTTCTCGGAGGGATGCCAGCCGATGGCGGTGGGATAGAAGAGGATTTCCGCGCCCTGGAGGGCGGTGAGGCGTGCGCCTTCGGGGAACCATTGGTCCCAGCAAACCAAGACGCCGATTTTGGCGTGGGCGGTTTGCCAGGCGCGGAAGCCGGTGTCGCCGGGGGTGAAATAAAACTTTTCGTAGTAGAGGGGATCATCGGGGATGTGCATCTTGCGATAGATGCCGAGGAGAGAGCCGTCGGCATCAATCACCGCGGCGGTGTTGTGATAGAGGCCGTGGGTGCGCTTCTCGAAGAGGGAGGCGATGATGACGGCTTTGTATTTTTTGGCGATTTTGGTGAAGGCGTCGGTGCTGGGGCCGGGGATGGGCTCGGCGAGCTTGAAGAAGCGGTGGTCTTCGACCTGGCAGAAATATTGGGAGCGGAAGAGTTCCTGGGTGCAGATGATATTTGCGCCGTCGGCGGCGGCGCGCTCGACGAGATGGAGTTGGCGCGCGAGATTGCCGGTGGGGTCGGGGGAGCAGGCCATTTGGGTGAGGGCGATGTTGAGGAGGCGGGAGGAGGATTTTTTGGAGGGGCGCTTCATTGGAATTTAAACGTAGAATTCAAGGGGATGTTCAGTTGAATCATCGACGGGGAAAAATGGTGGTTACACAGGGAACGGCGGCTGAAGCCGCCCCTACGAAAGCTACGAAAGCCAATACGAAAGCCCATACGACGGAAATACGATAGTCACTTGTTGATGGAGAGTAAAAATCGTTCGACGTTGTCTTTCATTTCACCCAGGCCGTTCTTGGAGCGGTAGTCGACGTCGGCGAGAGCTTCGACGAGCCTGGCGGCGGAGGCGGGGCCGAGGGAGGAGGCGGTTTTTTTGAAGAGGGGGAGCTTGTCGCGGTACTTCCAGGAATTTTTGAAGGCGGCGGGGGAGGAGAGGAAGGTGCGGACATCTTCGAGCCACATTCCCAGCCAAGTGACAGCGCGGAATTCGGCGGAGGAGTCGAGCTGGCAGAGTTGACGCCAGCGGCGGAGGGCGTGGGCGGTGTTGCCGGCGGCGACTTCGTTGGTCATGTCGAAGAGTTCCTGGTCGCGCTGGAAGGCGACCGCGCCGCTGACGGATTGAACATCGACGGAGCCGTTGGTGACCAGGGCCAGCTTGGCCAGTTCGTTGTCGAGGCGGCCGAGATCGGAGCCGATCAATTCCTTGAGAAGCTCGGCGGCGTCGGGCTTGATGGTGATTTTGTGGATGCGTTTGCCGCGCTCGGTGATCCAGGGGGTGAGATTTTTTGGCGCTTCGCAATCGTGAACTTGTCCGGTGGCGGTGATCTGTTTATATATCCGCTGGCCCTTGGGAAGGGAGCTGAGGCGGAGGACGAGCACCGAGCTGGCGGACGGCTGGGCGCAATATTCCTCGAGCGGTTCGCGGAAGCGGGAGATAAAGTCATCGGCATCACGGACGACGACGAATTTGGAGGCCGAAAACATGGCGAAACTGCGAAGCTCGTCGAGGACATCGCCGAGTTGGGCAGATTCGCCATCGACATCGATGCGTTGCACCTCATTGCCGGCCGCTTTGATCAGCTCGGCGAGTTTTTCGAGTTGGAGGAAGAGGTCGCCGCCGACGAGAGCATGTACGGGTTTGAGAGGCATCGTGGGTGTTTGTACGCCGGGCGGGAGAGGAGGTCAACGAATTCCATAGATGAGCTTTCGTTCGAGATGGGGGATGGTAAAGTATTTACGTCGGCGTGGCAGGGTTCGGCCGCGCTGGTGTGGGCTCGGGCAATGGGCGGGGGACCTGTGGCTGTCGAGAAGTGCCGGCATCGCGGGCAGGGTCTTTTCGACAGGCGGGTTTCCCAGCGGGAGAGGTTATGTCGACAAATCCGTACGCATCGTTCTGCCAGGATTTCTACGTCAACATGCGGATCAACACGCAGCTCACGCTGCCTCACAATCGTGAGACGGTGTTGCACTTTTTTGAGAGGGTGCAGAAAGAGTTTCCGGGGATGACGCAGTTTCGGCGGTATGACAACGGGGATTTCAACCTGGAAGAGGACCGGCGCAACGGGAGCTATCGGTGGGTGCGGCTGGAATCCAAGCGGCTGGTGAGCGGGTATGTGAATCCGCCGGTGATGGATGATGCGCTGCGGCTGCACAAGTTTCTGCTTGAGCTTGCTCCCTATCACCTGGGCATCAGCACGCTGGAGATCGAGCACCTGGAGGTGCTGTTTGGGTTTGATCTGTCGTTCCGGGGGAACCATGATGACATTGTGATTGAGAGTCTTTATGCGGATTCGCCGCTGGCGTGTTTGCTGGATGAGCCGGGGGCGCGGCCGGTGGATGTGCAGCCGAGCATCGCGGTGGCGCTGAGCGAAGATTGCCGGTTGCAGGCGCGGGTGGAGATTTTGACGCGGACGGACAATTATCAGGTGAGGACGGGGGATTATTCGGATGATGAGATCAGTGTGTATCTGACGGTGAGGAGATATTGGGGGGATCGGCCGAAGGAGCCGATGGAGGCGGTGTTCAGCGATATGTTTGAGCGGGCGGATCACCTTTCATCGTCGAAGGTGGTGCCGAACATATTGAGGCCGATTTCTTCGGCGATAGCGTCCAGGTCATAGAATCAGAACTCAGAATTCAGAAGAGCGAATGGCACTTACGCCAGAGCAGCAGCAGATATTGGAGGAGGCGCGGGAGCGGGCCGGGAATCTGGTGCGCGAGCTGGAGGAGAAGGCGGCGGAGCTGGAGAAGAATCCGCCGAAGGTGGAGGCCGGAAAGTTGGAAGAGGGCCGGGAGGCGATGAGGAAGGCCATTGCGGCGGTGAGGAAGGCGCTGGAGAATATTGAGAAGGCGGCCGAGGTGGCGGATAAAACGTCGGAACCTGGCGGGAAGTAGGCGCGGGTTGAGGGTGACGTGATGGGCTTGGCACGGCGGCTGAAGCCGCCCCTACAGCCGCCCGTTGAGGCGCACCGAAAGTCACGCTACAGCGGCAGCGAGCAGATCTGACATGTCTGAGGAAACTCAAGAAACAACAACAGCGGCGAGTGGTTCGGAGGCCAGTGCGGCCCATACGGGGCCGATTGTGGCGACGTATGGGCGGTACTATCGCAACACGCGATATCTGATGTTTCTGTTGTTCATGGGGTTTGGGATTGCCAGTATTTATCATGGGTTTTGGAAGTATCCGGCGGACAACGCGGCCTGGAATCCAGCGCATGGGATGCGGCCGCCGCACGGGGAGTACGATGCGCCATTGAACAAGTTGCTGGGGATTATGCTGCCGCCGCTGGCGATTTTTGTGCTGTATCGGGCACTGCACAATTCGCGGGGGGAATATCGGCTGGAGGGGGAGACGCTGCACATTCCGGGGCACCCGGCGATTCCGTTGTCGGCGATTCGGAAGATTGATAAAGCGCTGTGGGAGCGGAAGGGGATTGCGACCATCGAATATGAAGTGGGGGAGCCGGTGGTGCGGGGGACGTTCAAGCTGGATGATTTTGTGTATGAGCGCGGGCCGATCGATCAGATCATGGAGCGGATAGAGGCGTATGCGGCGTCGGTGCAGCAGGGGCAGGTAAGTTCATAAAAAAAGACACGGGCGAGGCACCCGTGCCACAATTTGCAGAACAGTTTTAAATGCACGGGCAAGATGCCCGTGTTACGCGCCGCGGACCACTTCGAAGATGGCCTGGGTCTTGATGACCATCTGGTTCTCATCGAAGAGGTGGAAGCTCTGCACGAGCAGCTCGTGGCTGCGGCGCTCGATGTCGAGGACGCTGAGGGTTGCGCCGGTTTCATCCCTAGAGGGGATTTCGGCGGTCATCAGCTCGCGCTTGCCGGCGTAATTGGCGATCTCATGCTTGGTGGCGTCATACAAAGTCTGAGTGAGTTGTTCTTCCTGGGTGCTGATCATGTACTTGATGTTGCCACCGGGGGCGGTCATTTCGTGATACTTTTCGCCCCGGCAGGGGATCGACTGGAGGAGGCCGCGGTCGGTGAAAGGCTCGCTGTTGGTGACGATGACTTCGGCGAGAGTGTTTTTGCCGGCCGTGAAGGTGATGACGTGGCCGCCTTCGATGAGCCAGATGTCGGCTTCATAAGCGCGGCGGAGGACCTTTTCCGCCCCGAGGATTTTGAAAAGTTCGGGGTGGAGGGTCCGCTGGTACAGCAGGAGTGTGAGACCTCCTGAGCGGCGTTGTTTGGTGCGATTGCTCATTGCGTCCGTGCTCTTTCTAGGGGGATTTCACCCCGATATTTGGGTAGACGGGTAAAGAGGGAAACCCTTTCCCGGCACCACAACGGCGGGTGATACAACTCGCGCCCACTACGAGGATTTCTACGAAAGGCGTCAACTCTTCCCTTGAAGACGCCTCCGCCGCCGAGATTTGCGAAGCGTTCACCCGATGTGAACGAGTCGGTGGCGATTATAGCGGCATTTCCGGCGTAAAAGGTAGAAAATAATTTGGTGGATCAGGCCAAGAGGGCCCGCCAGGTGAAGAAATAGACATCGTAAACGGCGTGGGTTCCTGCGGTTACGCCAAAACCCCGGGTGATGAAGAGAATGCCAAAATAAGCTCCCGACAGGGTGCGAAAAATGCAATCGGACCATCGGAAGGGGGCGGACTGCGGGGACCAGTAATGGTATGAAGCGAAAAGAATTGATGAGACAACCACAATTAGTAGATATCCCCATTTTTTTTCGATGCGGAGAATGTCGACAAACAATATGTTCAGCAATGTAAATGCGATGAGGCGGAAGACGAGTTCTTCGTAGATGCCAGCACCCAGGGCCAGGACCAGTCCGCCCTTCCAGGAGCCACCGGCGGAGTAGAGGGGGAGGTAGTGGCCGATGAGGTTGCCCAGGGCGAGAACGGGGAGGGCGAGGAGGGCGGATTCGATGCACATTAGAAAATTAGCGCCGACCTGGAGCTGCCAGGGGTCGCGGCGGGCGATGTGCCAGGTGAGGAGGATGAAGAGGACAGCGAAGCAGGGGAGATAGCGGCCGGTTGCGCCGAACATGGCCATGAATTGGCGCAGGAGATTGAAGGCGAGGACGCGTGTCTCGGTGTGAGCGGCCCAGTCGGAGGCGAAATAGTGAGTGCCGATTTCGTAGAGAACAATGAGCGGCAGGAGAAAAGTCAGGCAAACGAAGGGGAGTTCGGATTGGTGGAAATAATTTTGCAGCGCGCCCAGGAAGCCGGTGTTGGTGGCCGCGCGGCTGCCGCGGCCGGTGGCCTGGCGACTCATTTGCCCCTCCGGGGGGCGTCGAGGGAAGGTGGATCGAGCTGCTGACAAAGGCGGGTGATGCGGATGGCGCGGCCGCCGCGGAACTGGCCGACCTGGCCAAGGAATTTGTTTTTGTTTTCGATCTGGATGAGGACGTCGTGGGTTGAATCCTTGTCGGTGGTGATGACGTCGCCGACCTGAAGAGCGAGGAGATCGGAGACGCGGATGGTGGTCTGGGCGAGGAAGGTGCGCAGCTCGACGGTGGCGTTGCAGACATTTTTGGTGAGCTTGCGGAGATGATCATCCTGGCCGCCTTTGCGCTGGTAGGAGAACCAGTTTTGCGCGGCCAGCATGCCCATGACGGGCTCGATGACGTTGTAGGGGATGCAGAGGCTCATGGTGCCGGAGCGGTTGCCCATTTTCAGCTCGAAGCCGACGACGACGACGGTTTCGTTGGGGGGCACGATCTGGACGAGCTGGGGGTTGGATTCGAAGTCATTGACGGAGAAGGTGACGGGGGTGAGGTTGGACCAGGCCTCGGAAAGATGCTGGGTGGCGCGGTCGGTGATGCGCTGGACGAGGCGCTGTTCGATCTGGGTGAGGGGACGCTGGGGGATGAAGAGGTCGGCGTTGGAGCCGCCAAGGAGGCGGTCGATAATCGGGTAGATGATCAGTGGGCTGATTTCGAGGCAGAGTTGGCCATCGAGTTGCTCGGCCTTGAGAAGGTTGAAACAGGTGGGGTTGGGGAGGGAGTGGATGAATTCGGAATAGGTGAGCTGCTCGATGTTGGAGACGTTTACTTCGACGATGGTTCGGAGGTAACCGGAGAGGGCAGCGCCGAAATTGCGGCCGAAGCCTTCATGGAGAGCCTCCAGGGCCCGCATCTGGTCTTTGGAGACGCGTTCGGGGCGTTTGAAGTCGTAGACGTGGACGTCGACGCGGTGGCGGCCGGTCCGGCCGAAGACGGGGGGGGCGGCCTCCTGCTGCATCTGGCCACCCTCGACGGCGGCGAGGAGGGCATCTACTTCGGATTGGTCAAGGACGTCGGTCATGGTTAGTGGGCGGTGCCCACGCTATATGCCATTATCGGACGTGTAGGGAGGTTTTCTGAAATGGAAGAGGTGGGAACCGGATTGGAGGGTTTGAAGCTTGATCCCGCGAAGGCAGAAATGCCGCGGATGCATGGTGGGAGTACCCCCCCTGCAACCCCCCGACAATCCGTTTAATTAGCGCCGCTGCTGGCGGCTTACTGGAGGAATTTTTTAATTGCGGGGGGAGAGGGAGTGAGAGGGGTTTCAGGGGGGGAAGGGGCTGGCGCGATTCGGAAATCGCTGGCCCTCCGGTGCCCGGTCGATACGTCCCAGCCAGGCGGTCCAGGTAGCGGGGTAGGAGAGTGTGGTCGTGAAGGTTCCGAAAACCGTCGGCAAATGGCACGGAGGCGCTTTCGAATAGGACTGGGGGTACGCTGGATCGGTAGAGTGCAGCTATGGATAAACGGGTGAAGGTTAACCTCCTGCCTGGCTGGGCGGATTACTCCCACGAGAATCCCGAGGGCCCGCCTACTTATTTGCGAGATTCGAGTACGGAGTCCGGGCCGCTACAGGTTTCATGGGCGTGGTACGTCTCGGGCAAGGAGCCGAATCCCACGGACGAGGACCTAATTGGCCTGGCGAAGGGATTCGGGAAAGCGTTCGATGAGCCGGAACTATTGGAGACATCGTCGGGTACGTGCGCCATCGGCCGATATGGGACGGCCGTTTTCAAAACGAAGGAGTGGGCGCGGGTTCAAGCGTGGTACCTTTCCAACGGACGTGATTTTGTCACCGTCACTCATATTGGGGTGGGTCAGCCAGAGCCGGAAGAGGTGGCGGGGGCGCAACAGATTGTGGAGCAACTTCGGATTGTCGAAGTGGCTGAGCAACCGCAAGAGCGAGATCGGCGGGGAGGGATCGGTTCACTGTTTCGAAAACTGCTGAAGCGCCGCTCATGAATGTTCGTCGGAGGCGGCGATGCCGGTGAAAATGAGGCTGAAGCCGAGGGCGATGCACATGGAGGCGACGATCATGTCGCCGTAATCGACGCCGCGCCAGACGATGAGGACGGCCAGGAAGGTGCAAAGAGGGAGGATGAAGTTGTCGAGGATTCGCCGGCCGCTGATGATGAGGGTAGTCATAAGAACCTCCTTCGCGGTGAGGACGACTGCGGAAGAGTGATGGTGCCGTTATACTCGGCGTTGGACGCAGGGCGTGTCGGCGGGTTCCCGATTGCCGCAAGCGCCATGGAGCCAACATGAATAAGAGACGCTGGTGCCTCTGGGTTATTACATGCTTGAATCTTGTTTTGGTTGCGGCAGCGCCGGATGAGCTGATCAAGCCAAAACCGGCCGCGCCGCCGGCGGCAGCGCCGGCGACCAAGCCGGAGCCGCCGCCGTTGACGCATTACATGGGGAGGGAGATTGCGCAGACGATGCATTGGAGCGGGGCGCGCTGGCTGACGCGGGAGGAGAGGGAGAAGGAGGAAGACTGCACGACGATGGTGAAGCAGTTGAAGGTGCAGAGCGGGCAATGGGTGTGTGACCTGGGGGCGGGGAATGGGTTTTATACGCTGTGGCTGGCGAAGTTGGCGGGGGAGAAGGGTCGGGTGCTGGCGGTGGACATTCAGCCGGAGATGCTGGAGATGCTGAAGCAGCGGGCGGAGAAGGAGAAGGTTTCAAACATCGATTTAATTTTGGGGACGACAGTGGATCCGAAGTTGCCGGAGGGGAAACTGGATCTGGTGTTGATGGTGGATACTTACCATGAGCTGTCGAATCCGGTGGAGGTGTTGGCGGGGGTGAGGAAGAGTTTGAAGGCGCACGGGAGATTGGCGCTGGTGGAGTTTCGGCTGGAGGATGATTCGGTGCCGATCAAGGTGCTGCACCGGATGAGCAAGGAGCAGATTTTGAAGGAGATGGGGGCGAACGGATTCAAGGTGGTGGAGCAGTTTGATGGGTTGCCGTGGCAGCATTTGATGTTTTTTGAGAGGGAGGAGAGGAAAGAGTAGCGGCGGATGGCGCGGATGAACGCATCGCGGGCTTGGCCCGCAATCGAAATGACGAATTGACGAAGATACGCATCGATGAGTACATCGATGCGTGGCGGACAGGAATGTCCGCCCCACCGGGAAAAGCCCCCTCACCCTGACCCTCTCCCCCGAGTACGGGGGCGAGGGGAGAAGAGGGGAGTAGGGGGGCGAGGGGAGAGGAGGAGTACCGTTGCCCATGCCACCCGATGCTGTGCATGTGAAGCGAGGTTACTTGCCGGAGACGTCGAGGCAGATGGCGTGGGTGCTGCTGCGGGCGTAGATTCGGCCGTTAGAGAGGGTGGCCATGGTCCAACTTTTGCCGACCAGGGGTTGGGCGCGGGCGAGTTCTTTGTAGGCGTCGGGCTTGGCTTCGGCGAGGACGAGGTCGCCGCGGGCGCCTTGGACGAGGACCATTCCATCGACGACGATCAGGCCGCCGGAGCCGAATTCGGGGCCTTTCCACATTTCCTTGCCATCTTTGATATCGATGCACTTGAGCGAGTAGGACTTGCGGAACCCGTAGAGGCCGTAGAGGTAGCCGTTGTAGTGGACGGGGGTGGACCAATGATTGGCGACGGCGTCATCGCCGGGGATGCGCCAGATTTCGGCGGCGGAGAACTGGTCGCCGTTTTTGGAGATGCGGACGGCCGCGCCGCCGACGCCGTAGCCGGCGGAGCAGAAGATGATGTCGCCGGCGATGACGGGGGAGGCGGCGGTGGAGACGTTGAAGGGGAATTTGTAACGCCACAGAAGCTGGCCGGTGTCGGCGGATTTGGAGAGCAGGCCGGATTCGAGGAGGAAGACGATCTGGTGGACGCCGGAGAAAGTGGCGGGGACGGGAGAGGCGTGGGTGATTTTTTCGTTCTCGCCTTTCCAGAGGAGCGCGCCGGTGAGCTTGTTGAAGGCGAGGATGGATTCGCCGGGGCCGCCGCCGGCGACAAAGACTGAGTTGCCATCGACGATGGGAGAGGCGGCGTTGCCCCATTTTTTGATCGAGTTGGAAATCTGACCGTTGAATTCCTTCATCAGGTCGTGGGACCAGAGGACCTGACCATCGGAAGGGCTGAGGCAGGCGAGCTTCAGATAAGTGCCCAGGACGTAGACGCGCTCGCCGTCGATGGTGGGTGTGGTGCGGGGGCCGTTGCCGCCCTGGTTTTCGAAGATGGTTTTGTCGAGAGGGCGTTGCCAGATTTCCTTGCCGGTGTCGGCGTCGAGGCAGATGCAGAGTTCGTTGCCGTTGCGCTCGACCATGAGGTAGGCGTGTTTGCCGACGACGGCGATGGAGCCGAAGGACTCGCCGACGGGGATTTTCCAGAGGACTTTGGGGCCGCCGGCGGGCCAGGATTTGTTGATGTTGGTTTCGGGGGAGAGGCCGTCGTGATTGGGGCCGCGGTATTGGGGCCAATCGGCAGCGAGGGCGGGGGAGACAAGAGCGAAAACCGCGAGAACCCTGAAAAAAGGCTTCATGTCGAGATGTCCTTTCATTTTCCGATACCGTCTGCGAAGGGCGGCGTTAAATCAGGAGTTGGGATAGAATAGGGTAAGAGGCGCCGATGAGCCAGATGAAAGAATATGTGACGATTGACGCGGACGGCGCGATGTATGTTGGGGAGGCGCGGGTTCCGATGGAGGCGATTATGGTCGCCTACGGGGCCGGAGATTCGCCTGAGTCAATTCTCAGCCAATATGACGGCCTGACCCTCGAAGAGGTATATGGCGCCATTACCTTTTATCTGGCCAATCCCAAATTGGTGGATGAATATCTCCAGCGTCAGGAGTCGCTTTGGAACGAGTGGAAAGCCAAGCTTGATGCCAATCCCGCGCCGGTCGTTTTGCGATTGCGAGCCTTGAAGGCACAGGGTGCGAAAGTGAAATAATGCAGCCGGCTTTTCTGGCAGATCACAATCTTGATGATCCGATCGTGGAGGGTGTTTTGCGTGCTGAGCCCTCGGTGCAGTTTGTGCGAGCGCGTGAGGTGGGATTGAGCAGAGCCATCGATGATGTCGTTCTGGATTATGCCGCGGCCCATTCTCTCATCGTGGTAACACACGATGTGAACACGATGATTGGTTTCGCTTATGATCGGGCGGTATCAGGGAGGCCGCTTGCGGATCTTTTCATTGCGCGGCGCAGCCGTCCTGTGGCACGAATTGTTGACGATCTGCTGCTGGTGTGGGGGCCAGTGAAGGGGAAGAGTGGCAGGGACGGGTCGTTTACCTTCCCATATGACGTAGCGGCTGGCGTTTTTTGATGGGTCGCATATCCTTAGGGGACGGGAACCAGTTGGTACTGAAGGTGGGCGTGAATGTTTGGTTTTGGGAAGCGCCAGGAACAACCGGCTGGTCCTCGCGTCAGCACCAGGCTGTGCACCGATTCATTTAACGGGAAGTATCCCCACGTTGGCCTGTATGACACGCGGGAGAGGAAGATCTGGGTTTGCAAGCCACTTTCGGGGCAGGCGATTCGCACATCGCACGCGCGGTTGATCACGGGGGCGGACAATGCGACGTCCACCGTGTGGAAGGACCGTTTCATCTGCTACTGGTTCTACACGCCGCGGACGGGGGAGGGATATATTCACGGGTATCCGATCGACTGGGAGGAGGGGCAATTGCTGGTGCGCATCGATCCGAATTGGGACTATGATCGGCAGCGGCTGATCCCGGCGGAGCTGGAAGATCAGGTGAATGAGAATCTGGAAAGGCAGTTCAAACACGGGGAGCGGATTTTCGAGTTCTTCGCCAAATCCAAGGTGAAGTACCCCTTCAGCCTGCATTTTATGGGGCCGCGGGCGACGGATTCACTGTTTTATGTGAAGCGATTTGAGTTTAAACAGTAGGCGAGTTTTGACGGATGAGCTAAATGGACGAAGATACGCTGTAGGGTGGGGCTTGCCCCACCAAATTCCAGGTGGGGCAAGCCCCACCCTACATGAAGAGCCAGAAATCAGACCATAAAGAGAACAGAGGCCATGGAAAGCTTAAATACGCCGAATATCAGAACGTTTCAGGTTTTTCCGGATGTGCCGGAGCCGCTGGGACCGTTGATGGAGCTGGCGCGGAATTTGTGGTGGGTGTGGCAGCCTGATGGGGTGGAATTGTTTCGGCGGCTGGACCGGAAGCTCTGGGATGCGGTGCAACACAACCCGGTGAAGCTGCTGGGGAGCATCGAGCAGTCGAAGCTGATGGCCGCGGCGCAGGATGATGGGTATCTGGCGCACATGAAGCGCGTGCATGACGCGTTCAAAGCGCACATGGCGGAGACGGGATGGTTTGGGAAGACGCACCCGGAGAAATCCAAGCTGCTGGTGGCGTATTTCTCGGCGGAATTTGGGATTCATGAGTCGCTGCCGATTTACTCGGGCGGTTTGGGGATTCTGGCGGGGGATCATTTGAAGAGCGCGAGCGAGATTGCGCTGCCGCTGGTTGGGGTGGGGCTGCTGTATCGGAATGGATATTTCCAGCAGTACCTTTCGGCGGATGGGTGGCAGCAGGAGGCTTATCCGGAGCTGGATTTTTATAACCTGCCGGTGGAGCCGATGCGGTACACGGATGGGAGCGAGGTACACATCCGGGTGGACATGCCGGAGAACGCGGTGTTCTGCAAGGTGTGGCGGGTGAAGGTGGGGCGGATTCCGCTGTATCTGCTGGACACCAATTTGCAGGAGAACTCGCCGGCGGATCGGGAGATCACGAGCCGGCTGTATGGGGGCGGGACGGAGACGCGGATCAAGCAGGAGATCGTTCTGGGGATTGGGGGCGTGCGGGCGCTGGAGGCGATCAATGTTGCGCCGACGGTGTTTCACATGAACGAGGGGCACTCGGCGTTTTTGGCGTTGGAGCGGATTCGGGTGCTGCTGGAACAGACGACGATGTCGTTTGACGAGGCGCGGCAGATGGTGATGGCGACCAATGTTTTCACCACGCACACGCCGGTGCCGGCCGGGATCGACACGTTTTCGCCGGAATTGATGCTGAAGTATTTCAAGAATTACATTCCATCGCTGAAGCTGGATGATGAAGGATTTTTGGCGCTGGGGCGGGAGAATGTTTCGGATCGGAAGCAGGGATATTCGATGGCGGTGGCGGCGATCCGGCTGGCGGATGGGGTGAATGCGGTGAGCGCGCTGCACGAGGAGGTAGCGCGGAAGATGTGGCACAACCTTTGGCCGCAGGTGCCGGCGGATGAGGTGCCGATTGGGCACGTGACCAATGGGATTCATGTGCGGAGCTGGCTGTCGCCGGACATCAGCTTTGTTTTGGAGAGGTATTTGTCGAGCCGGTGGTTCACCAAGCCGGCGGACCAGAGCGTTTGGGAAGGGGTGATGCAGATTCCGGATGAGGAATTGTGGCGGGCGCATGAGCGGTGCCGGGAGAGACTGGTGGCGTGGTCGAGGCAGGTGCTGAAGGAGCAATTGCTGAGAAGGGGGGCGGCGTATGACGATGTGCAGATGGCCGAGGAGGTGCTGGACCCGGAGGCGCTGACGATTGGATTTGCGAGGCGGTTCGCGACGTATAAGAGGGGCGCGCTGCTGCTGCGTGATCCGGAACGGTTGAAGAGATTGCTGGAGGACACGAAGCGGCCGGTGCAGTTCATTTTTGCGGGCAAGGCGCATCCGGCCGACAACGAGGGGAAGGAATTGATTCGCGCAATCGTGCAGTTTGCCAGAGCGGCCAATATTCGGCGGCGGATTATTTTCATCGAGAACTATGACATCAACGTGGCGCGGTACCTGGTGCAGGGAGTGGATGTGTGGCTGAACACACCGCGGCGGCCGTATGAGGCGTCGGGGACGAGCGGGATGAAGGCTGCGGCCAATGGGGTGTTGAATTGTTCGGTGCTGGATGGATGGTGGGTGGAGGGATATCAGCCGGATCTGGGGTGGGCGATTGGGCGTGGCGAGGTTTACAGTGATGCGAATCATCAGGACCAGCTCGAGAGCCAGGCGCTTTATGATCTGCTGGAGAAGCAGATCGTGCCGCTGTTTTATGATCGGGGGATCGACCAGGTGCCGCGGAACTGGATTACGCGGATGAAGAACTGCATGCGGAGGCTTGCGCCGGTTTTCAATACCAACCGGATGGTGAGCGAGTATGCGGAGAAGTTTTATATCCGGGCGCTGGATCGAGGGGTGCTGCTGGCCGAGGATGGGTTGAAGCGGTCGGTGGAGTTGGCGCACGCCAAGGATCGGCTGCGGCAGAAGTGGGGGGGGATCAAGATTGTCGGCGTGCATTCCACGGGCAACGGTCATTACAAAGTCGGGCAGAGCCTGCAAGTGGAGGCGTTGGT
>DASYUA010000279.1:0-10856 GCA_036001665.1 Tepidisphaeraceae bacterium | reverse complement strand
GGGGGGATTGGCGGTGGTGGGGGTGGTGGGATTGGTGGTGTTGAGGAGGAAGCGGGACGGGAGAATGAGGAATGATGGAGAGACGCATCGATGAGTACATCGATGCGTGGGGGACAGGAATGTCCGCGCCACTAAAGATTGAGTACATCGATGCGTGGCGGACAGGAATGTCCGCGGCACTAAAGATTGAGTACATCGATGCGTGGCGGACAGGAATGTCCGCGCCACGAAACGTCCAACTTTCAACGTCCAACTTTCAAAGAAAAGCCCTCGCCCCGGCTCTCTGCCGGAGTAGCGGGAGAGGGAGGAAGAGGCGGACAGGAATGTCCGCCCCACCGAAGGCTTTGAGCGCAAGGGAGACTTGGTGGTTTGGTGGAGGGAGGGGAGAATGGGGGGATGCAAACGGCACTGAAAACGAAGCTGTCGGTGTTCATGTTTTTGCAGTATTTCATCTGGGGGGCGTGGTACATGAGTTTGGGGACGTATCTCACCAATGTGTTGAAATTCAGCGGGCAGGAGGTGGGGGCGGCGTATGGGGCGTTTGCGATTGGGTCGATGATTTCGCCGTTTTTTGTGGGGTTGATCGCGGACCGGTATTTTTCGTCGGAGAAGCTGCTGGCGGGGCTGGGGGTTTTGGGGGGAGTGGTGATGTGTCTGCTGCCGCAGACGAAGTTGTTTCGCGAGTTTTATCCGATGTTGATTTTGTATTGTGCGTTGTTTGCGCCGACGCTGGCGCTGGGGAATTCGCTGTCGCTGCACCATTTGATGGATTCGAAGACGGATTTTCCGAGAGTGAAGATCTGGTCGGCGGTGGGATGGATCGGGGGAGGGGTGACGTTGAGCCTGTTGAAGGGGGAGCAGTCGGCGATTCAGTTTTATCTGGCCGGTGGGGCGTCGATTGCGCTGGGGATTTTTTCACTGATGCTGCCGCACACGCCGCCGAAGAAGGTGGGGCAGGGTGTGGGCGTGGGGGAGGTTTTGGGGTTGGATGCGCTGGCGCTGATGAAGCGGCCGGCGTTTGCGATATTTATTGCGTGTTTGTTTTTGATCTGCATCCCGCTGTATTTCTATTTTGTGATGATGTCGGTGTATCTGACGGAGCTGAAGTGGGAGCAGATGGCGGCGAAGATGTCGCTGGCGCAGGTGTCGGATGTGATCTTTTTGTTTCTGCTGCCGATCATGTTGAAGAACCTGGGATATAAGAAAACGATTGGGATTGGGATATTGGCGTGGGCGGTGCGGTATTACATGCTGGCGGGGAGCGTGAATGCGGCGTCGCTGCGGACGCTGTTGATTCTGGGGGCGATTTTGCTGCATGGGGTTTGTTATGACTTTTTGTTTATCGCGGGGCAGTTGTATGTGGATTCGCAGGCGAATGAGAGGATAAGGGGAGCGAGTCAGGGGTTCATCGCGTTTATTTTGTGGGGAGTGGGATCGTTTGTGGGGACGATGCTGGCGGGGAAAGTTTTGGGGATGTATGCGGTGACGAGCGCGACGGGAGTGGTGACGCACAACTGGCAGAGGATTTGGATGACGCCGGCGATTGGGGCGAGCGCGGTGCTGGTGATCTTTTTGATCTTCTTCAGGGAGCCGGGGAAGAAGGAGGAGGAGAGGGGGTTTGAGGTGGTGGGGGCCGATAAAAACATTGGAGTTTAGGGATTTGAGGGGTTGATTGGCCGAGGGAATGATGCGGGGGTAGAGTGGGATGGAGGCCGGTTTGGTGGGAGTGGTGTGGGGTTTTGGACCTGTTCAGTTGAAGTGGCGGCGGCGTAGAGTTGCTTTTGGACCAGGCCGACCGCTTGAGAATCACGGGCGAGGCGCCCGTGCCACGATAGGAGAAAAGATGTGTGGAATTGTGGCGTATGTCGGCCGGAAGATCGCGCAGCCGCTGTTGATAGAGGGGTTGAAGCGGCTGGAATACAGGGGATATGACTCGGCGGGGATTGCGGTGATCGACCAGGATGGGGGGATGCACATTCGCAAGGCGGCGGGGCGGATCAGCGTGCTGGAGGATTCGCTGCACAACGGGCCGATTCCGGCCGGGCACGTGGGGATGGCGCACACGCGGTGGGCGACGCACGGGGCGCCGACGGAGGTCAACGCGCATCCGCACACCGATGACCGGGGGCGGGTGGCGCTGGTTCACAACGGGATCATCGAGAATTATGCAGCGCTGAAGAAGGCGCTGATTGAGGAGGGGCACGCGTTTGTCAGTCAGACGGATACGGAAGTGCTGGCGATGCTGATTGGGGATGTGTATGCGGAGAAGATAAAACACCACAAGTCGAACGGGGTTTCGGTGCTGCAACTGGCGGTGCAGGAGGCGCTACAGGATGTGGAGGGGACGTACGGGATCGCGGTGATCTGCAAGGATGAGCCGGATACGCTGGTGGTGGCGCGCAAGGGGAGCCCGCTGATCATCGGAGTGGGGCAGGATGAGTATGTGGTGGCATCGGATGCGAGCGCGATCGTGGAGCACACGACGCGGGTGATTTATCTGAACGACAATGAGATGGCGGTGCTGCGGCCGGAGAGTTTTCGGACGACGACGATCGATGATGTGGAGATCACGCCGGATATCAGGCAACTGGAGCACAAGCTGGAGGAGTATGAGCTTGGAGAATATGAGCATTACATGCTCAAGGAGATTTTTGAGCAGCCGACGGCGGTGCGGAACTGCCTGAGAGGAAGGGCGAAGGATTCGAATATTGTGCTGGGGGGAATCGCGGATTGCGAAAGCGAGCTGCGGAATGCGGATCGGTTTGTGTTGACTGGGCAGGGGACGGCGTGGCACGCGGGCGTGGTGGGGGATTATTTGTTTGAAGAGATCGCGGGGGTGCCGACGGAGTGCACGTATGCGTCGGAATTCCGGTATCGCAATCCGATTGTGGAGAAGAACACGGTTTTCATTGCCATCAGTCAGTCGGGGGAGACGGCCGATACTCTGGCGGCGGTGCGGGAGGCGAAGCTGCGGGGGGCGCTGACGCTGGGATTGGTGAATGCGGTGGGGTCATCGATCGCGCGGGAGACGGGGCGGGGGATTTATCTGCACGCGGGGCCGGAGATCGGGGTGGCTTCGACGAAGGCGTTTACGTGTCAACTGACGGCATTGACGATGCTGGCGGTTTACCTGGGACGGCGGCGGCACACCAGCCCGGCAGAATGCCAGGAACTGATCGAGGGGTTGTGCGCGATTCCGGAGCAGATGGAGAAGGTGTTGGCGCAGAGCTTGAAGATCCGGGATATCGCCGATGAGTTTCATGAGAAGGAGAACTGGTTGTTTTTGGGGCGGGGGTATCACTATCCGGTGGCGCTGGAGGGGGCGCTGAAATTAAAAGAAATCAGCTACATCCATGCGGAGGGGATGCCGGCGGCGGAGATGAAGCATGGGCCGATTGCGTTGATTAATGAGGGGATGCCGGTGGTGTTTATCGCGACGAAGGGGAGTCAATATGAGAAGGTGATCAGCAATATTGAGGAGGTGAGGGCGCGGGGGGGGAAGATTATCGCGGTGGCGACGGAGGGGGATGCGCAGATTCGGAAGTATTCGGAGCATGTGATTGAGGTGCCGGATGTGCTGGAGCCGTTGCAGCCGTTGCTTTCGGTGGTGCCGCTGCAATTGCTGGCGTATCACGCGGCCGTCATCAGGGGGTGCAATGTGGATAAGCCGAGGAATTTGGCGAAGAGTGTGACGGTGGAATGAGGACGGGGGGATTCAACACGAAGGGCACGAAGGCACGAAGGCCAACTTGGGGTGGGGGAGTGCGCGGGGTGGGAGGGTTGTTGTTTCGATAGAGAGAATCGAGTCACTGAGGGATTGAGTCATTGATGGGGCCGCATCTCCAATTCACCCTCGTGATGGTGAGAAGGAATCTGGACTGCGTGGCGAGGAGCCAAGTGGCGAGGGCGAGGGAGGCGAAGTCGAAAAGATCGTTGGGGTGGGCGATCAGGTGCCAGATGTGGAGGTAGGTCAGCGTCACGTAAATTAGAACGCTCAGAAGCAGGAGGAGGCCGCTCAGGAGCCAGATGCCGCGGAGGATCAGGCCGCGCCCGAGTCCGACGATGCAGGCACCGCCCATGACGGAGAGCAAGCCGGTCATGGAGAGATAGGGCTCGGTGATGAGACCGCAGATGAACAGGGCAAGGCCGCCGAGGAAGAACCAATGGGCGTGGCGGAGCAGGATGGCGATTTGGGTTGGCGTTATGCAGAGTGCCATAGCGAGTGTTGGGATTATACAGCGCGGGGAGAGGAATGGACGGTGGGGCGAGCCCCACCCTACGAATTGCGGCGGTGATTGAATGGGTTGGTGAGGGATGTTACAACGGGCGGGTCATATCAAAGGTGGCGGAGATGGGTGAGGCAATAGAACAAGCGAAGGTTTATTTCAGGTGTCCGGCGTGTTCGGTGGAGTTGTTGTGGAATGCGCGGGTGGCGGGGCACAAGGTTTCGTGTCCGTGCGGGCACGTGTTTGTAGCGCCGATGCGGGCGGCGATATTGGCGGAGGATGCGCCGGAGCCGGAACCGGAGCGGCGTGCGCCGCGGCGGGATGCGGAGATGGCGGCGATGTATATGCGACCGCGGAAGCGGGTGGTGGATGATGAGGATGATGAGAAGGGCGGGCCGGTGCGCAATTGGATTGTGCCGGGATGTTTGATGGGGGTGGGGTTGGTGATTTTGCTGACGCAGGTGACGTGGACGAAGAAGGAGATCGGGGGGCGGATGGACATGGCGTTTGGGCAGATGGTGATCATCATGGCCGCGCTGGTGGTGACGCTGCTGGCGGCGGTGGGGTTGATCACCTACCTCATGAACATTGATTTTGGGAGGATCAAGCCGGCGATTTTCAAGCTGTGCTCGATACCGGTGTTCGCGGGGGCGATTGCGATCGCGGTGGCGCGGTTTGACAAGGACCCGGGCTCGATCAGCGGGCTGGCGATGGCGTGGCACCTGATGGTGCTGATTTACTGGGGATGTTTTTCGTTTTTGTTTGCGCTGGAGCTGTGGGAGACAATATTGGTGTGTTTTATTGTGGCGGTGGTGCAGGCGGTGACGGTGTGGATGATATTTACGGGGACGTGAGGAATTTGCGATTTGCGATTTGGGAACAGGGGAGGCGGAGGGGGAGGTCTGGCGCACCGAGACGGCGGCTGAAGCCGCCCCTACGAGGCTGCGAAGCGGGATTACATGGGGAGGACGATGTATTTCTGGCCTTCGTCCTTGATCCACTTTTGCATGGTGGGGTCGAGGAAGATGGAGGACCAGTCGAGGAGGGCTTTGCGTTTGGCGGGGTCCTGGGGGAGTTCGATGACGACGTGGCGGGAGATGAGGCCGTTGAAGGCCCAGACTTTGACAGCGCCCATGTCGTACCACTGCTGGATTTTGGCGAGGGCTTTGGCCTGGGTCCATTCGGTGCCGAGCATGCGGGATTTGTGGCCTTCGATGAATTCCTTGGCCTCGATGGGCTCGTCATTTTTGAGCATGCGGATGGCTTCGGCATCGTTGCCGGGGAGGTTGGAGGCGGCCTGATTGCCGCCGCCGGTTCTCTTGAAGAGGAATTTGCCGCCGAAGATCACGCCGAGGACGGCGACGCAGAGGACGATGGCGATGACGACCTGTTTTTTGGTGCGGGAGTTGTCGACCTGGGAGGCGGCCGCTTTTTCGCGTTTGGATTTGGTCACGCCGACCCAGGCGGTGGCGCTGGGCTGGCTTGAGCTGGCGAGGGCGGCTTTTTTTTTCTTCTTCTTTTTGGGAGCGGCGGGTTCTTCGCCATCGTCGCCGGTATCGACCTGGGTGTTGACGTATTGGCCGGTGCGCAGGTCGTAGCCGCAACTGATGCAGACGGCGGCGCCGGGGGTGAGGTCGGCTTTGCAGGCGGGGCAGTTGTTGGATTGGGATTCCTCGACGGGAGCGGCGGCGACGGCGACGGGTTGGCGTGAGGGGGCGCGCGCCGGTTGGGGTTGGGCGGGGACGTTGAGGAGTGCGCCGCATTTGCACTTGGCTTTTCTGCCGGCGAGCTCGGGTTTCCAGGGATATTGCTTGCCGCAGTTATCGCACGCGAATGTTGCCCCGCCGGCCATGGTTGCCTCCGAAAACGGATCGAAGTCGGGTCGAAAATGCGGCATGCTGAAGCATGCCCTACGAGACCGATTTTGGCGGGGGGATCGTACCACAGGCGATGGAGAGCATAAAGGTCAGCCGTTACAGAGCACTGGCAGCAAGCTGCCAGTGGCACGACGGCTGTCACGAGCATGAAGGATGTCGATCACACGAAGGGAATGTGGGGCAGGAGTGCCCGACCTACCGGTGATGGTGCAGTGCCCACCCTACGCGGCCTGGGGGGCGAAGCGGAGGAGGGGGGCGGGGAGGCGTTTGGCGCCGCGGCGGAGGGCCTTGCCGACGGCGTATTGCATGGAGCGGTCGAAGCGGGTGTTGACGCGGGCGTCGGGCTCGACGCCGTGTTTGCGCATTTGCTGGAGAGCCCAGAGCCAGACGTGATATTCCTCTTCACAGCGGACGCGATAGCGGTGGAAGCCGATGGCGTGGTGGCCGACTTCGTGCAGGAAGATGGCGAGGCTGATGGGAGTGCGGGGATAGGGGGATTCGATCCAGTTGATGGATCGGCCGTCGGAATAGGAGACGCGCCAGGCGCAGCCGGACATGCGTTTGCGCCAGCGGCGGATGCGGACGGAGTAGCGCTGTTTCATTTCGCGGACGATCTGCGGAAAGTCGGGCATGTCTATCTTGATCATCGGCAGATTATCGGTCTGAGTTTGAGAATCGGCGGCGGGAGACATATCGGCAGAATACGAGCCGGCCGCCCGGGCGTCACTTATGGAAAAGTCTGTTTCGATGAATACCCTCGGTGGTGAATGATAGGCCAGTTTGCACGATGCTGGAAGGGTGGGGTGCGGGTTGGCAAGAAATGGGAGAAAAATATGGCCGGGGGGATGAAAGATGGGGAGGATGTGATGGCTTTGGGGAGGACGGGAATGAGGAATGATTATTAGTCATTCGACATTCGTCATTGCCACCATCCCCAGCTTCTTCTCCAACTCCTTCGCTCTCCGATGCCCCTGCCCGCACTCCTTCAAAATTTCCGCGCGCGCCTCCTCATACAACTTCCTCTCCCCCTCCACATCTCCCATCCCCTTCAAAACCTGCCCCAGATAATCCACATCCCGCGCCACATCCGGATGCCCCGGCCCATAAACCGCCCGGTCGATCCCCATTGCCCTCTCAAAATAACTTCTCGCCGACTCCAGATTCCCGATCCCCCGCGCTACATCGCCGAGGTTGTGCAGAATCGACGCGACAGTCGGATGCTTGGGCCCCAATTTCCTCTCCGCCATCTCCAGCGCCCGCCGAAATTGCTCATGCGCCCCCTGCAAATCCCCCATGGTCTTCATCGCATACCCCAGATTATTCACCACGCTGGCCAGCTTCGGATGATCCACCCCCGACGTTTTCTCAAACACCGCCAGCGCCCACTCAAACTTCTCCTTCGCCGTCGCCACCTCGCCGCCGGCCATCAGACACAACCCATAATTGTTCACCACCGTGGCCACGTGCGGATGATCATGCCCAAAGGCAGGCTCATCGATGGCCACCGCCCACTCAAAATACTGTTTCGCCTCTCCAACCTGTCCCATCCTCTGACAGACCCGCCCCAGGTTGTTCACGATCGCGGAAACTCCCGGATGCTGATCCCCATAAACCCCCCGCGCCAACTTCAGCGCCCGCTCCAGCACCCCCTTGGCCTCCAGATACTGCCCGCGCTTCAATAAATATCTCCCCGCCTCATTCAACAGCGCCGCCGTCACCTCCGGCGCCACTTCCAGCGCCTCGGCGTGCGCAGTCACCGCCATCACCTGCGGCAGCAAATTCGAGCACTGCCCCCACGTCCCCACATCGATGCTCTCAAACGCAAACGCATCATTGATCAATCGAACCGCCACTTCTGCCCAGCGCACCCGCTCCGACAGATCCATCCGGTCCCGCGTCACCGCCGCCACCAGCCGGTGCAGCGAAATCGTCTTCTCATTGGCATCAATCAGCGAATACAACAGCAGCGAGGCCACCGCCCCATCGAAGCTCACCGCATCCTTCACCACCCCGGCCAGCGGATACGGCATCACCTTCTCGCCGGCGGTCAGCAAGTCCCGCGGAATCCCATCGGGCGCCAGGAACGAAATCAAACTCAGCAAATCTTTCGAAACTCGCGAGGCCCCGCCGATCTTGTTGAATGAAATCTCCCAAGTCGTCGCCACCGTCTCCGAATAATCCGTCCCCGGCTGGGTGATCTGCATCAGTTCCCGCCGATGCGTCTGATATCGCTCCAGATACTGCCCGACGGTGATCCGCGCCTGCTCAATACAAGCCCCGGCCTGCTCCAGCGCCAGCGGCAAATCCCCCAGAGCCTCGGCCAGCATCCCCGCGGCCTCGCCTTCTTCCATTCCTGTTCGCTTGCGCAGAAATTCGATCGCCTCGCGCCTCTCCCACGGCCGCAAAAGCAGCGGCTGCGCCACGCCCCGCCAATTCGGATTTCGCGAAGTGATGATGATGTGCCCCGACCGTCCCTGCGGCAGAACCCTCCCCACCGCATAAGATCCCGGCACATTGTCCAGAATCAGCAGCCAGTTCAGCCGATTGTCCAGCGCCCGTTTCACCGCCTCGGCCACCGCCTCCGGCTCGGCCTTGACCGTTCCGCCAAACAGTCTTTCCCCGAGCCCCAAAAAATCCCCCAGCATCGTCGTCGGCTCTTCGGCGCGCACCCACCACACGATCGGATATTCCTCCCGATAGCGATACGCATACTCCAGCGCCACCTGAGTCTTGCCGACTCCGCCCAGCCCGTGAATCGCCTGCGCCCGCCGCAGCGGATCACTCGACAAAAACCCCTCCCTCATCCCGCGCAGCACCGATTCCCTTCCCGTAAAATTCACATTCCTGGAATAAGGAACATTCCAAACCGACAAAACCAGCGGCGGCGGGCCTGAAAGCATGCGAATCTCCCTTTTGTGCCCCCATTCTCCTCTCCAACACCCGTTATCGCCATCCAAAAAAACTTCACCACCAAGACTCAAAGACACGAAGGCGCGCGCCTCGCATTTCGCAACTCGGAAGGGACGCACTGCCTCGCTTTCTAAAAAAGGAGAGCAAATCCCACCCCACCGAGCTGCGCGCTACGAGGAGTTGGCCTTCGTGTCTTGGTGTCTTTGTGGTTAATCCCCCGTCTTCGCATTTAATCCCCCCGTCTTCACCCCTAAACACGCCCACTTTTCCCGTGTACTATCTTCTGCCGTCCCTTCAAATCCAAAGGAGAGCCAAACATGATGATCCGCCGCATCCCTCGTCAACTTTCACTCCTGATCCTCACCCTTCTCCTGGCCACCCGGGCCTATTCCGCCGACCCACAGCCCTCCCTCCACCTCCCGGCCATTTTTTCCGACAACATGGTCCTCCAGCGCAACTTCGCCACCCCCATCTGGGGCACCGCCTCCCCCAACCAAGCCATCACCCTCAAAATCGCCGACCAAACCAAACAAACCACCGCCGACCAAAGCGGCAAATGGATGATCAAGCTCGACCCCATCAAGGAAGGCGGCCCCTACGAGCTCTCCATCTCCGGCCCCAGCACCATCACCTACAAAAACGTGCTCTTCGGTGATGTGTGGATCTGCTCCGGGCAATCCAACATGGAATTCCAGCTCAAATCCGCCCGCGACGCTCAACCCGCCATCGAATCCTCCTCCAACCCCAACCTCCGCCTCTTCACCGTCAAAAAGAACCCGGCCAACCAACCCATCTCCGATGTCACCGGCGCCTGGGCCGAATCCTCCGCCCAAACCTCCCCCAATTTCTCCGCCGTCGGCTACTTCTTCGGCCGCGAATTGCAAAAAGACCTCAACATCCCCATCGGCCTGATCCACACCTCCTGGGGCGGCACCGCCATCCAGCTCTGGCAATCCAAAGAAGCCATGGAAGCCGACCCGGACATGAAAAAAGTCTTCGATGGCTGGCAAACCCGCGTGGACCAATATGAAGCGCAATTGAAGAAGTACCAACTAGACGCCGCCAAGGCCAGGGAAGAAGGCAAGCCCGTCCCCACCGCCCCCCGCGGCCCCGGCAACGGCCCCGCGACTTTGTATAACGGCATGATCGCCCCCCTCGTCCCCTACGGCGTCGCCGGCGCCATCTGGTACCAGGGCGAATCCAACGCCGGCAACGCCAGGCTCTATCGCAAGCAGATGCCCGCCATGATCAACCAATGGCGCAAGGAATTCGGCCGCGAATTCCCCTTCTACCAGGTCCAGCTCGCCAACTTCATGAAAAAAGAATCACAGCCCGTCGATTCCGACTGGGCCGAGCTGCGCGAAGCCCAGCTCCAGACCGCCCAGACCAATCCCAAAACGGGAGTGGCCGTGATCATCGACATCGGCGAATCCAACGACATTCACCCTAAAAACAAGGAAGACGTCGGCAAGCGCCTCGCATTGGCCGCCCTCGGCACCGCCTACGACAAAAAGATCGAATACTCCGGCCCAATTTACGACTCGATGAAGGTGGAAAGCAATAAAATCCGCCTGAGCTTCAAGCACACCGGCGCCGGCCTGATGGCCAGGTCTGATGAGCGCGCTGCGGGTGGCGAAAAGGTCAAAGGCTTCGCCATCGCCGGTGAGGACAAGAAATTCGTCTGGGCCGAGGCGCAGATTGATGGCAACAGCATCGTCGTCTCCAGCCCCGAAGTGCAAACCCCCGTCGCCGTAAGATACGGCTGGGCCAACAACCCCGATTGCAATCTTTACAACAAGGAAGGGTTGCCGGCTTCGCCGTTTCGGACGGACAATTGGCCCAA
>DASYUA010000278.1:0-8121 GCA_036001665.1 Tepidisphaeraceae bacterium | reverse complement strand
ATGCGAAGGGTGGGAAAAATGAGGCGGGGGTTTTTGATTCGCAGGGGAAGGAAGTGGTGCGGTATCAGAAGATTCATCCGTTTACGCGCGGGGGGGAGGCGAGGGCGTATTCGGCGGGGAGGGAGATTCGGTTGTTTGATTGGGGAGGATTCAAGGTGTGTCCGTTTATTTGTTATGACCTGAGGTTTCCGGAGATTTTTCGGATGGCGGTGAAGAGGGGGGCGAATTTGTTTTTGGTGATAGCGAATTGGCCGCTGCCGCGGGAGGGGCATTGGGCGACATTGCTGGAGGCGCGGGCGATTGAGAATCTGGCGTATGTGGTGGGGGTGAATCGGGCGGGGAATGATCCGAAGTACGTGTATTTTGGGAGGAGCAGGGTTGTCGATCCGCATGGGAAGGTGATCGCGGAGGGGGGGAGGGAGGAAGGAGTGATTGGGGCGGAAGTGGATGTGGGGGTGGTGGAGGCGTGGAGGAAGGATTTTCCGGCGCTTTCAGATATTCATTCTGAGTTTATTCCCTGATGATGGTTTGAAAAGACACGGGCATGCGAGTACGCCTGCCCATGCCACCCCATCGAGAAATGATTGCATGCGCATTATTGATGCTTATGCCCACGTTTCGCTGCCACGGTTTATGAGTGCGGAGGAGTTGCTGTGGGTGATGGATGAGAATGAGGTGGATGGGGCGATCATCAGCGGGGCGGAGACTTGTCCGGATGTGATGGAATTGTCGCGGGCGATCGTGACCTGGCCGAACAAGTTTCGGGCGGTGGGGATGCCGCTGGGGAGGGATGATCAGGATGTGCGGGATGCAGTGAGGGCGCAGATGGAGGCGGGGTTTATGGGGATTCGGATGCCGGCGGCGGTGGTGGCGCAGCGGCCGGAATTGCTGGAGATCATTGGGGCGGCGGAGGGGGCGCCGTTTGTGATGGGGCCGGATGTTTTTGGGCCGGCGGCGATTTTGTTGTGCAGATTTCTGGAGAAGTATCCCAAGTGTTACGTATGCGCGCCGCACTTTGCGGGGATCGCGTCGGTGGATGTGTTTGAGGACATGGGGGAGGCGCGGTGCCTGCTGGATCATCCGAACTTCATCATCGGATTTTCGCGGCAGGGGGCGCATGAGCCGTCGATCATGGGAAGTCTGGCGGCGTTTCTGGCGTGGCGGGTGGGGTGGAGCAGATTGGTCTGGGGGAGCGAATATCCTGTGTGTTTGTGGAGGGATGAGAATTATGAGTGGGCGCTGCGATGGATCGATCGGATGAAATTGACGCCGACGGATGCGCAGCGGAAGGGATTTTATCATGAGAATGCCAGGCGATGTTTTTTCGGGCCGAGGGAGGCGCGGCCGCTGAGCGCGAAGTGGAATTTGATGCCGTTTCGGCAACGTGCGCCGGTGTGGTTGTTTCCGAGGAGCACTTTGGAGCTATCGGAGGAGGTGCATCGGACGTTGCTGCTGAATTATCTGTCGCGCGGGGGAGAGGGGCACAAGAGTTATCGGGATTTTATTGGGGGGTTGCTGGTGGATGCGGCGAGGCGGCTGGAGGGATAGCAACCACAGATGGACACAGATGGGCACAGATAAGAAGAGAAGAGTGGAACGTAGATGACGCAGATTTCCACAGATCAGAGGGAATTGATTTGCTGTTTCATCTGTGTGCATCTGTGTGAATCTGTGGTTAGTATTTTTGCATGCCAACTGAAATGATTGCCGCTCCTGTTGTGGGTCAGTTGTCGCCGCCGCCGCGGGTGTTGATGGGGCCGGGGCCTTCGGATGTGCATCCGCGGGTGTTGGCGGCGATGGGGATGCCGCTGGTGGGGCATCTGGACCCGGAATTCATCCGCATCATGAATGAGACGCAGCAGATGATGCGGTATGTGTTTCAGACGCAGAACAAATTGACGTTGCCGGTGAGCGGGACGGGGTCGGCGGGGATGGAGGCTTGTGTCGTCAATCTGATCGAGCCGGGGGATGCGATGCTGGTGTGCGTGAATGGGGTGTTTGGGCAGCGGATGGTGGATGTGGCGAGCCGGGCGGGGGCGAAGGTTGAGAAAATTGAGCGGCCGTGGGGGCAGGTATTTTCGGCGGATGAAATTGCGGGAGCGGTGAAGAAATTTCGGCCGAAGGTGGTGGGGATTGTGCATGCGGAGACATCGACGGGGGCATGGCAGCCGATGGAGGAGATCGGGAAGATCGCGCATG
This sequence comes from Tepidisphaeraceae bacterium, assembly GCA_036001665.1. Taxonomy (GTDB): domain Bacteria; phylum Planctomycetota; class Phycisphaerae; order Tepidisphaerales; family Tepidisphaeraceae; genus JBGPEF01. The sequence goes on along the minus strand of DASYUA010000278.1, from coordinate 5,922 downwards.
AGAATGGGGCGTTGTTGTTGATGGATTGCGTGACGTCATTGGCCGGGGTGCCGGTGAAATTGGATGAGTGGGGGGTGGATGCGGCGTATAGCGGGACGCAGAAATGTTTGAGCTGTCCGCCGGGATTGTCGCCGGCTTCGTTTAGCGCGCGGGCGGCGGAGGCGATCAAGAACCGCAAGACAAAGGTGCAGAGTTGGTACCTGGACATGTCGATGGTGGAGAGATATTGGGGGGATGAGCGGTTTTATCATCACACCGCGCCGATCACGATGAATTATGCGATTCGGGAGGCGCTGAGGCTGGTGTGTGAGGAGGGGTTGGAGAAGAGGTGGGAGAGACATGCGAAAAATCACCGCGCGCTGAAGGCGGGGCTGGCGGGGATGGGGATTGAGTACCTGGCGGCGGAGGGGCATCAGTTGCCGCAATTGAATGCGGTGAAAATTCCGAGTGGCGTGGATGATTTGGTGGTTCGGAAAAAACTGTTGAGCGAGTTTGGGATTGAGATTGGGGGAGGATTGGGGGATTTTAAGGGGAAGGGGTGGCGGATTGGGTTGATGGGGCACACGAGTCGGGCGGAGAATGTGATGCTGTTTTTGGGGGCGCTGGAGGAGTGTCTGGGGAAGGCGCGGGCGTAGGGCAGAAGATTCACCACAAAGACACCAAGACACGAAGGCCAACTCGAAGTATCACGCTGAATTGAAGGTGGCGCGCTTGGGTTCTTTTATTGGAGAAGAGGTTGGGTGGGGGTGGCGGGGGCGAATCAGGCTCAGGGAGGATGATCATGCGGAGCGGCGCCCGAGGAAGGGAAACGATCAGAGGCTGGGATTGTGGAATAATCGGACTCCACAGCCGATCTGGCCATCACCGGCGATTTCGGTCAGCCCGCGTTGTGCCAGCGCTGTGATGAACCGCTCATAGTTCTCCCGGTTGTGGATTTCGACCAGCAGATAGCGGATGCGGCGGAGGGATTCGCATTCGGTTCCGGCGACAACCTCATCCTCCGCGCCTTCGATGTCCATCTTGCAGAGGTCGATGGTGGCATGCCCGAAATGGGTATCGACGATGTTGTCGAGACTGAGACCCGAAACCGTGTATTCGTTCGCGTATTCGTTGTCGTTGGGTCGCCGCAGCGCGTGGCCGCCCGTGGCCAGGCCGAGCCGGCTGGGGCCGGTGTAGATGCTGTCGGCCGTGGAGCCGCGGCCGAGCCTGACCTTGATCTCTCGCGGCGAACCGACCACGGCGGCATTGATCACCCTGGCCCCGGCGAAATTGGTTTCGATGTTAAAGCGCAGCCGCTGGCAGGTATTGGGATTCAACTCGATACAAAGCAAATTGCCGGGGGTAATATCGCGGGTCGCCAGCAGCAGCGGGAATCCGCCGGCATTGGCGCCGAGATCAAGAACATTGGGAGCGGCCGGCAATTTCAGCTTCGGCAGGTAGCGGGAGTAGAGGTCGGTGGCGATGCAGTGGCGGATCGATCCGGCGTCAGCGGCACGATTATCGACGAGGACCTGCAAGCCGTTGATGCGGTAGACCTGGAGGCTGGTGGGGCGAAAGAAGATGCGGCCGGCGATGAGTTCCCAGCGGTTGTCGAACTTCAGTAAGTCCCTGATACCCATCTGTGTCCCTTCGCGATGTCATTTTCGCGACAGAGTCGTTGGCGGGCAAGGCGTAGTGGCACTTGCAACGGTTCCAGCGGCTTCAGCGGACCGTTTGGCCACGGGCGAGGCGCCCGTGCCACGTTCAAATGTCGGGCAGGAGTGCCCGGCCCACCGAAGATACCGTGTTACGTGTTTTCTTCCGCGTGGAGCAGGTGATATTCGTAGGCATCGACCAGTGCTTGCCAACTGGCGTCCATGATGTTGGGGCTGACGCCGATGGTGCCGAAGACTTCGCGGGGGCCGTCGCCGGTTTTGCGGGAGAGTTCGATGACGACGCGGACGGCGGCGGAGGCTTCTTCCTTGGAGTTGATGACGCGGACTTTGTAGTCGGTGAGGTGGAGGTCTTCGATGGCCGGATAATGGGAGCGGAGGGCGCTGCGGAGGGCGGCGTCGAGGGCGGCGACGGGGCCGTCGCCTTCGGCGACGGTGTGCTCGGCCTTGCCATCGACGGTGATTTTGATCGAGGCCTCGGCGATGGGTTTGTTGCTGTTGGTCCGCAAGACCACGATGCGATAGTGGTCGAGGGTGAAGAAGCTGCGATAGCGGCCGATTTCGCGGCGGACGAGGAGTTCGAAGCTGCCCTCGGCGACTTCGAATTGATAGCCGGCGTTCTCGAGGGTTTGGACTTTTTCGAGGACTTTGCGGAGGGTAGCTTTGTCATCCTCGATCTGGAATTTTTTGCCGGCCTTGGTGGCGATGTTGGAGACGCCGGAAAGCTCGCTGACGAGAATGCGGCGGGTGTTGCCGATGGTTTCGGGGGCGACGTGCTCGTAGGTGCTGACATCTTTTTGCACGGCGTGGACGTGCATGCCGCCCTTGTGGGCGAAGGCGCTGGAGCCGACATAGGGCTGGCCGGTGACCAGGTTCATGTTGGCGATTTCGTAGACGTAGCGGCTGACTTCGGTGAGATGCTGGAGGGTGCCGGGGTGGAGGCAGTCGAGGGGATATTTGAGCTGGAGATTGGCGATGAGGGGGATGAGGTCCATGTTGCCACAGCGCTCGCCGACGCCGTTGATGGTGCCCTGGGCGTGATCAGCGCCGGCGGCGATGGAGGCGAGGGCGTTGGCGACGGCGACGCCGGCATCGTTGTGGGTATGGATGCCGATTTTGGCGGAGGTTTTTTGGCGGACGTCGGCGGTGGCCTGGGCGATGAGCTCGGGCATGGAGCCGCCGTTGGTGTCGCAGAGAACGAGGACGGCCGCGCCGCCTTCCTGGGCGGCGAGCAGGGTGCGGATGGCGTAGTCGGGGTTGGCGCGCCAGGCGTCGAAGAAATGCTCGGCATCCCAGACGACATGGCGGCCGGCGCTGCGCATGAGGCGGACGGAGTCGGAGATCATCTGGAGATTTTCCTCGGGGGTGACGGCGAGGACGGTTTTGGCCTGGTATTCGGAGGATTTGCCGACGAGGGTGACGACGGGGGTTTCGGCCTCGAGGAGGGCGCGCATGCCGGGGTCTTCATCAGCGCGGATGCCGCGGCGGCGGGTCATTCCGAAGGCGGCGATGCGGGCGTTTTTGAGCTTGAGCTTTTTGACATCCTGGAAGAAGGCGACGTCCTTGGGGTTGGAGAGGGGGAAGCCGCCTTCGATGTAGTCGACGCCGAGATCGTCGAGCTTTTGAGCGACGAGGAGCTTGTCCTGGAGGGAGAGACTGAAGCCTTCACCCTGGGTGCCATCGCGGAGGGTTGTGTCGTAAATTTCGATTCGGCGGGATTTATCCATGGTCGCACCTGGCCGGGTTGTTGCACATTATCGCATCTCCTGAGGAAACAAAAACGCCCTGCGGCGGGGCAGGGCGTGGAAAGTTCAATTAATGGAACGATCGGCCCTAGCGGGGATGTCCTGGGGTAATAATGGGGGCCGAAATGATGGTGATTTGGGGCATTGGGTACAGGAATGATATCGGCAGAATGGGATTCGTCAATGAGAAAGAGATTATTGGGTGGTATATATTGAGGCCATGGGCGAGGCGCCCATGCCACGGATTAGTGGTCTGCTGACGCTGACCCTACAAGGGCTGGAGATCAGGATGTCAAGCGCATTGAAGCTTCTTGACGTGGTGGCACTTCTGAAAGATGTGCGTAAATACAAGCTGCCCCGAGGTCAGGTGGGGACGGTGGTGGAGGTGTACAAATCGGGGAGGTATGAGGTTGAGTTTGCGAATGACCGGGGGGAGACGTTTGCGCTGGTGACGCTCCCGAGATCCGCGCTTTTGAAGCTATCGTACGATCGACAGGGACGGCCGCGATCAAAACTGGTGGCGTGAACGGCCTCGCCGAGCGGTCGATGGTATAATGCCTGATATGAGCTCCAAGGAACACGTCATTGAGGCAGCGCTGAAGCTATCTGAAGAGGAGCGGTTGGAGATAGCTGAGCGATTGTATGAGAGCGTTGAGGAGCCGGTAGACGCGGAGGCGGATGAGGCATGGGACAGGGAGATCAAGCGAAGATTGAAATTGGTGGACGAGGGGAAAGCGAAGTTCCTGACTTGGGAAGAGGCGCGCCGGCTGATCACCGAGGGCGGGGATGGCGGAAAGAATCCTTGAGATTCTGGCCGAAGCGGCCGCTGATGCACGCGAGGCGGAGCTTTGGTATGCCGAGCGAAGCGCACGGGTCGGGGTGGATTTCATGACTGAGTTGGATAAAGGCATCGAAAAAGTTGTGGAAGCGCCCATGCTGGCCCAAGCATAAATACGGGACACGGCGCTATCGACTCGACAGGTTCCCCTATTTGATTGTGTACCGCGTGCATCCTGACCGGATCAGGATCATGGCCTTTCAGCATTCACGGCGACGATCAACATTTTGGCGGCATCGAGGAAGAAAGTGAGCTACTCAACGGTAATCGTCCCCTTCATTCGGGGGTGGAGGTGGCAGGTGTAGGTGTACTTGCCGGCTTTTTTGAAGGTGTGTTTGAAGGTTTTGCCGCTCTTGATGGTGCCGGAGGAGAAGGAGCCGTCTTCGGCATCGACGGTGTGGTCGATGTCGTCGTTGTTTTTCCAGAGGACGGATTCGCCTTTTTTGACGCGGAGATTGGCCGGGGAGTAGGCGCGGTTTTTGATGGAGATGTCTTCCTTGGGCTCACGGTCGCGCTGGGCGGAGAGGGATGGGGGGGCGATCAGCAGAAGGAAGAAGGGGATGAGTAAAGATAGTTTCAGTCGCATCGGATAACCCTCACCCTGCCCTCTCGTGAGAGTACCGGGCGAGGGTAAAAGGCAGGCTAAAGCCTGCACCACAAAGCATACGGTGGGGCAAGCCCCACCCTACAAGACACGTCGGGCGGCGGTTGGTTATATGTGAACCATTGCCGGCGGCGGCATAGTTTATATCGTGTGGGGCGGGGCGGCCACTTTGAGATTGGCGCATGTCCGAGAAAATCATTCGCGATCCGGTGCATGATGTGATTGTGCTGCGCACGGATCGGCCGCTGGAGGCGTTGTTATTTCGATTGCTCAATGCGCCACAGGTGCAGAGATTGCGGCGGGTGAGGCAGTTGGGGATGGCCAGTCTGGCCTATCCGGGGGCGGATCATTCGAGATATAGCCATAGCCTGGGGGTGATGGAGACAGCGCGGAAGATGATCGGGCGGCTGAGGTCGCTGGTTGATATTGATGAGGAGAAGGAGGCGGTGTGCCTGGTGGGGGCGCTGCTGCACGATCTGGGGCATGGGCCGTTCAGCCATGTGTTTGAGAGGGTGAGCGGATTGAAGCACGAGGGGATCACGCGGCAGATCATTGAGGATGAGCAGGGGGAGGTGAATCGGCTGCTGGGGGATTTTGATCGGCAGTTGCCGGGGAGAATCGTCGAGATGCTGGAGTGCCGGCCGAGGAGGAGCTTTTACAACGATATTCTGGCCAGCCAGCTGGATGCGGATCGGTTTGATTATCTGTTGCGGGACAATTTGATGACGGGGAGCCAGTATGGGGGGTTTGATCTCAATTGGCTGGTGATGGCGATCACGGTGGATGAGAAGTCGGACCGGCTGGCGGTGACGGCCAAGGGGATCAGCGCGGTGGAGGATTATTTGCAGGCGCGATACCACATGTATCGCAACGTTTATTTTCACAAGGTGGTGCGGAGCGCGGAGGGGATGGTGAAGCTGGCGCTACAGCGGGCGCGGCGGCTGGCGATACAGGAGAGGCTGATTTGGCCGCCGCGGGAGCACGTGGTACACAAGGCGCTGGTGGGGCAGACGCTGGGCGCGGGGGAGTTCAATGATCTGGATGATGTTTCGATTTTGCACTGCTTTAAGGTGTGGGGGGAGG
>DASYUA010000277.1:0-1607 GCA_036001665.1 Tepidisphaeraceae bacterium | reverse complement strand
GAGGGCCGGGGTGAGGGCCGGGGTGAGGGGAAAGAGGATCTGCCAAAACCCAGCGCGTTGCCTTGCGTCGAGTTCCCTGGGAAATCCCCCTCCTCATGTCAGCGCCTTCGGCAAAAATTGCCCGTTGCCGGCACAATCCGGCCGCTGCTTCCACGCAAAGCGACGTGGCCCTTCCCTCCCCTCCACCTCTCCCGTCCGCCTGTTCCCCTTTGCCGCTTCCCGCTTTCCCCTTCTCGCCTCCTACGCCTTTCCTCTGCCACCTTCCCCTTGCCCGCTCCCTTCCTCCTGTTACCCTGCGGCACCCTCTATGGCTACCATTGCTATTCTCGGCACCATGGACACCAAGGGCGTCGAACACGCCTTTGTCGCCGAACAAATCCTCTCCCGCGGTCACCTCACCCTCATCATCGACGTCGGCACCCTCCAAGCGCCCATGCTCAGGCCCCACATCTCTCGCGAAGATGTCGCCAAAGCCGCCGGCGCGGACCTCCCGGCCCTCGTGGCCAAACGCGACCGAGGCGAAGCCGTCGCCGCCATGTCCAAAGGCGCGCCCCTCATCCTCTCAAGACTCGTCGCCGAAAAGAAAATCCACGGCGTCATCTCCCTTGGCGGCGGTGGCGGCACCGCCATTGGCACCGCCGCCATGCGCGCTTTGCCCATCGGCTTTCCCAAACTCATGGTCTCCACCCTGGCCAGCGGCAACACCGCCCAATACGTCGGCGTCAAAGACATCGTCATGTTCCCCAGCATCGTGGACGTCGCCGGCCTCAACCGCATCTCCCGCCAGATCCTCACCCGTGCTGCCGGCGCGATATGCGGCATGGTCGAGATGCGCGTCGCCCCTCCCCCCGGCGCCGAAAAGCCGATCATCGCCGCCAGCCAATTCGGCAACACGACCACCTGCGTCAACCTCGCCCGCGAGATCCTCGAAGATGCCGGCTACGAAGTCCTCGTCTTCCACGCCACCGGCATTGGCGGGCGCACCATGGAATCCCTCATCGAATCGGGCCTCGTCGCCGGCGTGCTCGACATCACCACCACCGAATGGGCCGATGAACTCGTCGGCGGCTTTCTCTCCGCCGGCCCCACCCGCCTGGAAGCCGCGGCCCGGGGCGGCGTGCCTGCGGTCATCGCCCCCGGCTGCCTCGACATGGTCAACTTCTACGGCCCGGCCTCCGTCCCCGCTAAATTCCAAGGCCGCACCTTTTACGAGCACAACCCGCAAGTGACCCTCATGCGCACCACGCCCGAAGAATGCGCTCAACTCGGCCGCATTCTCGCCGAGAAAATCAATCTCTCCACCGCGTCCGTGAGCGTGCTCCTTCCCCTCAAAGGCATCAGCGTCATCAGCGCTCCCGGCCAAAAATTCCACGACCCCGTTGCCGACCGTATCCTCTTCACCACCCTCAAGACCTACCTGCGACGCGACATCGAAGTGAAAGAACTCGACTGCGCGATCAACGACCCTCCCTTTGCCAAAGCCTGCGCCCAATCCCTCCTAAAAAACATGCCTGCACTCTGAGTACACTCACTGGGGTTGACCCGATTTGGTGGACAGCGAGGAGGACACCGGGCATGGTTTTTAGTTCAATTGATTTTCAAAGTCC